>JAFYYE010000253.1 GCA_017557715.1 Pseudobutyrivibrio sp. | reverse complement strand
CTTGAGAATAAAAATGGACGTCCAAATAACTATGGATTAGCCATTGCCTCTTTGATAATGGGAATCGTTTCTTTGGTATTTTTCCTATTCATTTTGAATATCTTTACAGCAGTTGCTGCTATTATAATGGGTCTTTTATTCCTTGGCGGTACCGCTAGAGGTTGCAAAGGCAGAGGTATGGCGCTGGCTGGCGTTATCACATCCATTTTATCTATTGTTCTTTGCATAGGAAGCTATGTTTTGATTTTCCAGAATGCAGACAATATCAGCAATATGATGGAAGATGAGTTGAGAAAAAGCCCTGAGTTCAATTACGAATTCAATTATGGGGATGACAGTCTTGAAGATGATTATTTCAACGACTTATTTGATAACTATTACAACGATAATGGAATAGATAGTTTGGATGACACAGACGACACACTTTAATATCGGTTAGAAATCAGGGGTCCAACCAACCCTAGGATTTTTACATATAAAAATAAGGGTTAGGTGACGAGAAAGCCTAGCCTCACAGAAAGGAATTACTTTATATGTACAACAAAGTAGACGCAAGTTTAAACTTCGTTGAGCGCGAAAAGCAGGTGCTCAAGTTCTGGAACGAAAACGATATCTTCCAGAAATCAATGGATTCAAGAAAAGAGGGAGAGACATACACATTCTACGATGGTCCTCCAACAGCAAACGGCAAGCCTCACATCGGTCATGTTGAGACTCGTGCCATTAAGGACATGATTCCTAGATACCAGACAATGAAGGGCAAGTTCGTTCCTCGTAAAGCTGGTTGGGATACACATGGTCTTCCAGTAGAGCTTGAGGTTGAAAAGCTTCTTGGTCTTAACGGAAAAGAGCAGATTGAAGAATACGGAATGGAGCCTTTCATTAAGCAGTGTAAGGAATCCGTATGGAAATACAAGGGTATGTGGGAGGATTTCTCTGGCACAGTTGGTTTCTGGGCAGATATGGACAATCCTTACATCACATACGATGACAATTTCATCGAGTCTGAGTGGTGGGCACTCAAGACAATCTGGGACAAGAAGCTCCTTTATAAGGGATTCAAAATCGTTCCTTATTGCCCTCGTTGCGGTACTCCACTTTCAGCTCAGGAGGTAGCTCAGGGCTACAAGACAGTTAAGGAACGTTCTGCAATCGTTCGTTTCAAGATTGTAGGTGAGGATGCATACTTCCTCGCATGGACAACTACACCATGGACACTTCCATCAAACCTTGCACTTTGCGTAAACCCAGATGAGACTTACGTTCGTGTAAAGGCTGCAGATGGCTACACATACATTCTCGCAGAGGCACTTGCTGATAAGGTTCTTGGCAAGCTTGCAAAGGAAGAGGGCGAGAAGGCATACGAAGTACTCGAGACTTACAAGGGTACAGATCTTGAGCACAAGGAATACGAGCCACTTTTCGAGTGCGCTGGTAAGGCGGCTGAAAAGCAGCACAAGAAGGCTCACTTCGTAGTTTGCGATACATACGTTACTATGTCAGATGGTACTGGTATCGTACATATCGCTCCTGCATTTGGTGAGGACGATGCAAAGGTTGGACGTAAATATGACCTTCCATTCGTTCAGTTTGTAGATGGCAAGGGTGAACTTACAGAGGAGACACCTTACGCTGGTCAGTTCGTAAAGGATGCAGATCCAAACGTACTTAAGGATCTCGATGCTAAGGGACAGCTTTTCGAAGCTCCTAAGTTCGAGCATGAGTATCCACACTGCTGGAGATGCGACACTCCACTTATCTACTACGCTAGAGAATCATGGTTCATCAAGATGACAGAGGTTAAGGATGACCTGATTAAGAATAACAACACTGTTAACTGGATTCCTGAGTCTATCGGTAAGGGACGTTTCGGCGATTGGCTTGAGAACGTTCAGGACTGGGGTATTTCACGTAACAGATATTGGGGAACTCCACTTAACATTTGGGAGTGCCCAGACTGTGGCAAGCAGATTTCAATCGGAAGCCGCAAGGAATTAGCAGAGCTTTCAGGACGTGCTGATGCAGAGTCTATCGAGCTTCACCGTCCATACATCGACGAGGTTACATGCACATGTCCTGATTGTAAGGGCACAATGAAGCGTGTACCAGAAGTTATCGACTGCTGGTTCGATTCAGGTGCTATGCCATTCGCTCAGCATCATTATCCATTCGAGAATAAGGAAGTATTTGAGCAGCAGTTCCCTGCTAAGTTCATTTCAGAGGCTGTTGACCAGACTCGTGGTTGGTTCTACTCACTTATGGCAGAGTCAACACTTCTCTTCAACAAGGCTCCTTATGAGAACGTAATCGTACTTGGTCACGTTCAGGATGAGAATGGTCAGAAGATGTCTAAGTCTAAGGGCAACGCTGTTGATCCATTCGATGCACTTGAGAAGATGGGCGCTGATGCAATTAGATGGTACTTCTACACATCTTCAGCACCATGGATTCCAAAGAGATTTGGTGAGAATGCAGTTATGGAAGGCCAGAGAAAGTTCCTTGGAACACTTTGGAACACATACGCTTTCTATATTTTATATGCAAATATTGATGAGTTTGATCCTACAAAGTACGAGCTTGATTTCAGCAAGCTTGCAGTTATGGATAAGTGGATTCTTTCTCGTCTTAATTCAGCTATTAAGGCGGTTGATGAGAACCTTGGTTCATACAAGATTCCAGAGGCAGCTCGTGCACTTGATGAGTTCGTAGATGACATGTCAAACTGGTATGTTCGTCGTTGCCGTGACAGATTCTGGGCAAAGGGAATGGAGCAGGATAAGATTAATGCTTACATGACTCTTTACACATGCCTTAAGGATATTTCACTTGCAGCAGCACCAATGATTCCTTTCATGACAGAGGAAATCTACCAGAACATGGTTCGCTCAGTAGATAAGACAGCTCCAGAGTCTATCCACCTTTGCGACTTCCCAGTTGTTAAGGAAGAGTTCATCGACAAGAAGCTTGAGGAAGATATGGATGAGCTTCTCAAGATTGTTGTTCACGGACGTGCTTGCCGTAATACAGCAAACATCAAGAACCGTCAGCCAATCGGCCAGATGTACATCAAGGCTGAGCACGCACTTGATGATATGTACGTTACAATCATTGAGGACGAGCTTAATGTTAAGAAGGCTACATTCACTGATGATGTATCAAGCTTTACATCATACAGCTTCAAGCCACAGCTTCGTACAGTAGGTCCTAAGTATGGTAAGTTCCTCGGCGGCATCCAGAAGGCACTTTCATCACTTGATGGCAACGCAGCTTATGCAGAGCTTAAGGCAAATGGGGTATTAAGATTGCCTGAGGTTGATGCATCTATCGAGCTTGCAGAGGAAGATTTACTTATCTCTATGGCTCAGACAGAAGGCTTCGTAGCAGACGGCGACAACTACGTTACAGTAGTTCTCGATACAAACCTTACAGAGGAGCTTCTCGAGGAAGGTTTCGTACGTGAAATCGTATCTAAGATTCAGACTATGCGTAAGGAAGCAGATTTTGAGGTCATGGACCGCATCACAGTTTCTTACGAATCTTCTGATAAAATAAAGGACGTATTTGAAAGAAACAAAGACGTTATCATGGGTGAGGTCCTCGCTGACTCAATCGTAGTAGGCGGAACAGGAGCTCATACAAAAGAGTGGAATATCAATGGGGAAAAGGTAACGTTAGGAGTATCTAAAAACTAGGAGGGGTTTTGAGATTATGAAGAGACAGATGCCAAGCACAGAAGAACTGGAACTTGAGATCAAAGCTCGTGTAAAGTCTATGTTCCGCAAGGACTTCGAAGACGCTACGGAAGAGGAAATCTACCGAGCTTGCGCCGAAGTTGTTAATGACGTAGTTATTGACAACTGGCTCACCACTCAAAAGGAGTTCGCTAAGCAGGACCCTAAGTGCGTGTACTACATGTCTATGGAGTTCTTGATTGGTCGTCTTCTTGGTAACAACATGATTAATATGCGAGGCTACACCGAGGTTATGGATGCCCTTGCAGATTTAGGTGTTGATATTAATCTTATCGAAGACCAGGAGCCAGATCCTGCTCTTGGAAATGGTGGTCTTGGAAGATTGGCAGCCTGTTTCTTGGATTCTCTTGCCACATTGCAGTATCCAGCCTATGGCTGTGGTATCAGATATCACTATGGTATGTTCAAGCAGAAAATAGAGGATGGTTATCAGCATGAAGTACCAGATGATTGGCTTCAGACTAGATATCCATTCGAGCTTGAGCGTCCAGAGTATGAATTTGAAGTAAAATTTGGCGGATGGGTTCGCTATGAAAATCAGCCAGATGGTACTACAAAATATGTTCATGAGGGCTATAATTCCGTAATTGCCACTCCTTATGATATGCCTATCACAGGCTTTGATAATGGAATGGTTAATACTCTCATGATTTGGGATGCTAAGCCAAAGGAAGTGTTCCGACTTGCTTCCTTCGAGCGTGGCGATTACAACAAGGCTGTTGAGGACATGAATTTGGCCCGCAACCTTACAGAGGTTCTTTATCCTAATGACAACCATATTCAGGGTAAGGAGCTCCGTTTAAAGCAGCAGTACTTCTTCGTATCTGCATCGCTTCAGCGTGCGATTCATAAGTATCTGCGCTATCACAATGATATTATGCGTCTGCCAGAAAAGGTTGTGTTCCAGATGAATGATACACACCCTACTTTGACAGTTGCAGAACTTATGCGTCTGTTGATGGACGAGCATGGACTTGGCTGGGATGATGCGTGGGAAGTTACTACTCACTGCGTCGCCTACACAAACCATACAATCATGGCGGAAGCTCTTGAAAAATGGCCTGAGGATATCTTCAAAGGTCTGCTTCCTCGTATCTATATGATTGTTGAGGAGATTAATCGTCGCTTCTGCGAGGATATCAGGGCAAAATTCCCAGGTGATGAGGAAAGAGTTCATCGCATGGCAATCTTAGCTGACGGTCAGGTAAAAATGGCTCATATGGCTATCTGCGCTGGCTATTCAGTAAATGGTGTTGCTGCTCTTCATACTGAGATTTTGAAAAATGTATCTCTTCACGATTTTTACGAAATGTATCCAGAGAAGTTTAACAATAAGACCAACGGTATTACCCAGCGTCGATTCCTTATGCACGGCAATTACATGCTTTCGGATTGGGTTATCAAGAAGATTGGTCGAAGCTGGATTACAGACCTCTCTCAGATGGAGAAGCTTACAGCATATTTGGACGATTCAAAATCGCTTCAGCAGTTCATGAATATTAAGCTGGAGAATAAAAAGCGTCTGGCAAAATATATTTGGGAGCATAATCATGTTAATGTTGACCCTAACTCAATCTTTGATGTGCAGGTTAAGCGTTTGCATGAGTACAAGCGTCAGCTTCTTAATATTTTACATGTTATGTATCTGTACAATCAGATAAAAGAGCATCCAGAGATGGATTTCTATCCAACTACATTTATCTTTGGTGCAAAAGCTTCTGCAGGTTACGAGAATGCTAAGCTCATCATTAAGCTTATCAACAACGTTGCCGCAGTAATTAATAATGATAAGTCTATAGATAATAAGCTTAAAGTAGTATTTATCGAGGATTACCGAGTTTCTAACGCTGAGTGGATATTTGCTGCGGCAGATGTTTCTGAGCAGATTTCTACAGCATCCAAGGAGGCTTCCGGTACCGGTAATATGAAGTTTATGCTGAATGGTGCTATTACAATAGGTACTATGGATGGTGCCAATGTGGAGATGTACCAGGAGCTTGGCGGAGAGAATATCTTCATCTTCGGTATGAGCTCTGACGAGGTTATAGCTCACGAGAAGAACAACGACTATAACCCAATGGATGAGATGAATAATAATCATCACATTCAGAAGGTGCTCTCACAGCTTGTAAATGGCTACTACAGCATAGATAATCCAGAGCTGTTTAGACCAATCTACAACTCACTTCTTAATACACAGTGCACCGAGAGGGCTGATACATACTTCGTTCTCAAGGATTTCGCATCTTATTGTGAGGCTCACGAAAAGATTCAGGAGGCTTACAAGGACCGTGATAAGTGGGCAAAGATGGCTCTTTCAAATGTAGCTCATGTTGGTAAGTTCTCATCAGACAGAACTATCCAAGAATATGTTGACGATATTTGGCATCTGGATAAGCTTGAATTGAAATAGGATATTGGAGACAAGAAATGAATCAGAATATGAATGACAGAAGAAGATATATTACATGGATTTTTCTGCCAACAGTTATAGCTATTGCTATACAGAGCGCCTTGGTTTTGATGGCCATTGAGTTTTATATTGTATTTGGAATGGCCAGCTTTAAGGGTGGAGATTATACTTCTTTTGTAATTAAGATTGTTGATAACTACCTTACTGAGGAATCCACAGCGTGGATACAGGTGGTGTATGCCATAATTACATCTGCCCTTGCAGTGATGATTTTCAAAAAGCTTTTCAGAGAGAATAAACTTACTGGACTTAAAGGAAAATCAGTCAATCCAGCCCTGACAGTAGGTGGAGTAGTGCTTTTCTCTGTCGGAATGCAGTATGTAACAATTTATCTCATGAATTCAGTTGCATCAGCTTTTCCATCATGGCTTGAAGAGTACGAACAGCTTATGGAGTCAGCGGGTATTAGTTCAACAATGTCAGTAGCTATGACATTATATGCAATATTGCTTGGTCCTATTTGCGAGGAGCTCCTGTTTAGAGGAATTACCTTTGGAGCTGCAAAAAAGGTTATGCATGTTTATTACGCAATCATCGTTCAGGCAATCATGTTTGGAGCATTCCATATGAACAAGTTGCAGGGAATATACGCATTTGTTCTTGGACTTGGCCTCGGTTACATTATGTACCTGTACGACAGTCTGATTCTTACAATAATAATACATATTCTGTATAACTTAATCGGTACAATTGGATCTGAGTATTTGCCAACAGGAGGAGATAATCTTATCAGCTTCTTCTTCTGCACATTAAGTGCATTGGTTGTATCTTACATTTCAATTATTTTATTGAAAAAAGGTTCAGCATTGGTTAATAAAGACGCCTCATCTACCGATATATAATTACACGGACGATGATCATAGAGACCAGGAAGGCCCACGGGTTTTCCTGGTTTTATTATTCACAGCCTCTCTCCCACATTCATAATGGAAACCTTTCAGGTTTCTTTCTCAGTGCTAAAGCACTTAACATTATTCATGTGGGGAGAGTCACTGATTCCAGTGAATAAAATAATAAAAAGAATTCTTTACCAAATAAATTTGGACAGAATACTTTTGTATTATTTTATTGCTGTGAATAGTAACATCTATGAGCCAGAAAAAGGACTTTCTTCTTTTAACGCTATTTGGTTTTGAAAAGGAGGAAAGCGAATGGTAATTCAAAACTCTGAGGTTTCTATGACCTCAACCGTTAGGCAAACTAGCGGAATGCGTCTGACTGTTCAGTCAGAGACAAAACCCATCTTTAATCTGAAGGAAATTGAATATCTAGGGGATGGACTTCAGGCAGAGGAAGCTGAAAAGGAGGAAAAAACAGAAGCTGTAGGCGAAACTGAGCTAAAGCCTTCCAGCGAGTATAATCTAAGGCTTAAAACAATTGAATATCTTTTGAAAATGTTTATTCTGGGAAGATACTTTGATGATGATTCAGAGTTTGGCAGAATGCTTCGGGAAATCTATGGAGGTGGAAGCGAGGACTATGGCGATTATGCTCTGGCAGACACTCAGCCAACCTTTATACAGACTACCACAATTTCATACGAGCATTGGGAAAGCCAAAGTGTGGCATACTCATCTCAGGGAACTGCAGTAACGGCTGATGGAAGAAAGCTTAGCTTTAACTATAGCTTTGCACTATCAGAATCCTTCACAGAAAAGTATGAATCAGTAGGAGTGGCTATCAGAAATTGTGTGGATCCGCTAGTGATTAATTTGGATGATTGTCCGACATCCATTTCTGACCAGACCTTCTTCTTCGATTTAGATGGGGACGGAGAAGAGGATGAGATTCACAACCTTGGAAAGGGCGCAGGCTTCCTAGCTCTGGATAAGGATGATGATGGCTTCATTAAAAATGGCTTAGAGCTCTTTGGCGCTAGAACAGGTGACGGCTTTAAGGAACTGGAGCAGTATGACGCAGATGGAAATGGCTGGATTGATGAGAACGACCCAGTATTTACAAAGCTTAGAATCATGACTTTAAATGAGAAAGGAGAGCAGGAATTGTTTGGACTGAAGCAGTCGGATGTTGGAGCAATTTTCCTTGGCAGAATAGATACTAATTTTGTCCACAGGGATGATGAGCACAATCCAATGGCTGCCACTCGCAAGACTGGCATGTATCTTCACGAAAGTGATGGGCACGCAAGTGGGGTTCAACATGTAGACTTTATGACCTAATTTATTTATAATAATGCAAGATGTATTTGGGAGAATTAATGTATTATGAAATTAGGTGGGAAGATAATTAAACTACAGAGCAGCAGTGCACTTGTCATAGCGGCAGGTTGCACTGTTGCTTTTATGTTTTTAACCACTATTATAAGCTTCGTTTTTTATCATCAGAGAATGCAGGAAGCCAACAGTCTTTTGAAGGAGGCCAAGTACAGCCAGTACGATTCTTATGTTGTGCTTATTTCTTCAAGCGACAAGACGGACTTTTGGCAGAATGTATATGCTTCAGCCAGGGATTATGGTAGGGAGCATGGCATCTATGTGGATATGATTTCAGATAATGTGGATGTGAATTATAGCAAGGCAGAGCTCCTTGAGATGGCAATCGAGTCTGGCTGTGATGGCATCCTGATAGAGGGTGACGATGACCCTGAGATTGCAGAGCTTCTTTCTAAAGCCTATGCAAATCACATCCCTGTAATCACCCTTGAAAAAGACATTGCTACGGAAAGCCGTGTAAGCTACGTTGGAGTGAATAATTATACAATTGCAAACTTATATGCTTCTTCAATTAAGAATAATCTTGTGAAGCAAAAGAATGTGATGGTCGTTGCAGATAACACTCATGATGATGCGTCTTTAAATGCATTTGTTAATAGTGTTCAAGAGGCATTTTCTGATGAGGAGCTACCTAACGGACCATTGGAGTTTGAAATTCGAAAGATAGAAAACAGCGGCCCTTTCGCCACTGAGGAGTATATCCAGAATCTTTTCCAGAAAAATGAGGTTAGTCCAATCGTTGTATGTCTGGATGAAGTATCTACTGAGAGCTTTTATCAGGCAATGATTGATTACAATATGGTTGGCCAGATTTTACTGTTTGGAAACTATGAGTCTCAGTCCATCTATACTGGAATCAAGCAGGGGGTTATAAAGAGTACTGTCACCATGAATGCTTCCAGCATGGGTGAGTCTGCAGCAAAGGCTTTTATCGAATATAGACAGACCGGACACGTGTCTGATTACATCAATGTGGAGCCAGAAATTATAGATGCTTCAAACATTGATGCATATATGGAGGAGGCTGAAAATGGAAGTAATTAAGTCTCTATCCCTTAGAAAAAAGATGATTATAGTATTTTGTCTGCCGATTATTTTACTGTTCATGGTAAATATGGTTTTGTATCTGGGTACCGATAGAATGCTTAATTCACTCAATGAGGTATACGCCAGCAACAATTCGCTGAACGAGCTGACAGTGGCCCTTGATGAGCTTCAGGGAGCCACAATGGTTTATCTTGGTACCAAGACCAGTAATGCTCTTGAGTCATATTATATTGCAGAGCAGAATTACAGTGATTTGTCGAAGACTCTTGATGATAATAATGATGATAATGAAAGCAGGATTCTTGAACGTAATATCTTAAGAATGTCTGCAAATTATCTTGAGCTCACTAATCACGCAGTGGAAAGTAAGCGAGGCGGTAATGTTGAAAAGTATAAGAGTTATTTCGAGGAAGCTTCCAGAACCTACGCTTATATTGATTCAAATATTACCAGTCTGAACAATCAGCAGTTCATAAACAACTCAAAATCCTACAGCACCATGATGTCGGCATTGCAGACACTTGAAGAGTTGAACATTTTGACACTTGTTATTATTGGTCTAGCCAATCTTTCTTTTGTAGTTTTGATTGCATCCACTATTACAAGTCCCCTCGTAAAACTGGCCCAAGCAGCAAACTCAGTATCTCATGGTAATTTCGATGTGGCTCTTCCAGCTGTTAGAAATAACGATGAGGTAGGTGTTGTGACCCGTGCCTTCAACAAGATGGTTGTTTCTCTGAAGGCCTATATTACAAAGCTTACGGAATCCATGGAGACGGAGCGCAAACTTAAGGAAAATGAGCTTATCATGGCAAACCATGTTAAGGATGCAGAGTTGAAATATTTGCAGTCTCAGATTAATCCTCATTTTCTTTTTAATACACTTAATGCTGGTGCCCAGCTTGCCATGATGGAGGGCGCTGACCGTACAAGTGAGTACATGCACAATGTTGCCAATTTCTTCCGTTACAACATTAAGAAAAATAAAGATGTGGTGACTCTTAAAGAGGAAATTGAGCTGGTAGATATTTATATTTACATTATCAATGTTCGTTTCGCTGGAGAAATACAG
>JAFYYE010000252.1 GCA_017557715.1 Pseudobutyrivibrio sp. | reverse complement strand
CTCCTGCTAGAATTAATGAGCTCATTTATCCTGACGCTTTTGGGCGTAAGCAAATCAAAGAAGAACCTGATTGGGAGGTTTATCACAAGGAGTTACTTGATAATCCAAGAAGAAACCTCCAATACATTTGGCAGGAAGAATACCGTCCTGAGTATCCTGATGGATACAGTTACAGCAGATTCTGTGCCAAGTACAATGAGTGGAAAGACGACACTGGTAAAAATGTTGTCATGCCTCAGGAAAGAGAGCCAGGCAAGGAACTATTTATCGACTGGATTGGTGATACGCTTCCTTGTGTCGTAGATAACACCACAGGTGAAAAACATGAAGCTCATTTCTTTGTTACAACACTTGGTGACAGTTCGTATCCATTTGTTGAAGCTTTTCCTGATGAAACACAGCTTAACTGGAATCAGGCTCACATAGATGCCTTTGAGTGGTATGGTGGTTTACCACGCATACTTGTTCCAGATAATTGCAAGACAGCTGTTGTGCATACAAACCTTTATGATCCAAAGATTAATGAGGCATACAATGCATTGGCTCGTCATTATCAGGTCGCTATTATTCCAGCAAGAGTGCGTAAGCCTCGTGATAAAGCCTCTGTTGAATCAGGTGTTGGCTGGCTTGAAACCTGGCTTCTTGAATGGCTTAAGGGACGAATCTATTACAGCTTTGAAGCTCTTAATCACGACATAAGAGAACGTGTCCTAGAGCTTGTTGAAGTGAAATTTAAGCATCGTCCTGGTTCAAGAAAAAGTAACTTTATTGCTATAGATAAGCCAGCACTCAGGCCATTACCACAGGACCGTTTTGAAGCCTTTACAACCAGAAAGGTTAGCAAGGTTCCAAACAATTATCATGTAAAATTTGCTGATTTTTATTATTCTGTTCCGTATAGCTACTATAAGCGTAGTGTTGTAATTCATGCCTATGCTAAGAAGATTGAAATCTTCGATAGCGTTGGAAACAGAATCGCTATACACCAAAGAAGGTACGCAGGTCAGCGCTATGTAACCACTACAGAGCATATGCCTGATAATCATAAAGCCATTGCTGAATTCAATGGATTAAATGGTACTTACTACAAGCAAAAGGCTTTTAGGATTGGTCCAAGCACCTTTAACTTTGTTGATAAGCTTTTAGCCTCTTATGAGTTTGAAGAGCAGGCTTATAAATCCTGCATGGCTGTAATAAACTTCAGCCATACTTATGGTGATACCAGAGTCGAGAATGCCTGTGAAAAAGCACTTAGTCTTAACTCTGTCACATATACAACCCTGAAAAACATTCTTAAGAATGGTCAGGATATGTTACCAATTAAGCAAAGCAGTTCCGATGCGGACACTCCAACTCCACACCATGAAAATCTCCGTATCGGAGAATGGATGTAAAGGAGGTGCCCATCATGAATTATCAAACTGCCGAGCAATTATCAGCCATGAAGCTGCATGCAATGCGTCTTGAGTATGCAAGACAGGATGAGTTACCAGCATCAGAAGATTTACCTTTTGATGAGAGGATGGCAATGATTGTCACTGCTCAGTACGACTCAAGGCAACGGGCAAAAACTGACAGACTTATAAAACTAGCTTCTCTCAGAGAGCCAACGGCTACGCTAGAGAACATCGATTTTGATCCCATCAGAAAACTCAAGAAAGCTGATGTGGCAAGGCTGTCTGATTGCCAGTGGATTAAAAATGGCAATAACCTAATAATCACAGGCGCCACTGGTGTGGGTAAGACCTACTTGTTATCAGCTTTTGGTAGAGCGGCCTGCATCTTTGGCTATTCGGTTAGATGTTATAGAACTACAAGACTTCTAACTGACTTAACCATAGGCAAGGGCGATGGCTCCTACAATAAGCTGATGCGTGACTTGGTAAAACCTGATTTGCTCATTCTGGATGATTTTGGAATGAAACAACTGGACTTGCCAATGACTCAGGATTTCCTTGAGGTTGTAGAAGAACGCTATCACCATCAAAGAGCTATAGCTATTTCAGCGCAACTCCCTGTTAAGGAGTGGCCTTCAGTTTTCAAGGATCCAACTATCGCAGATGCGGTTCTTGACCGAATCGTGCGAAACGCATATCGTTTCGACCTTAAAGGGCCATCAAGGAGACCTACGGTAGAACATCAGCCAGCTGGAGCTGTAGGTGACAGCCCAAAGGGAAACGATTATACTGAAGAAAAATAGATGTCATCTTGTCAACTTGATACAGGAATCCTGTCCGGATGTTATCAGAACCGTTGTCCGAATAATACAGGAACTACTGTCCGAATGTTACAGGATGCTTGTACCAAATTGACAAGAATAATCACCAATTGTCATCGTGTAAAATGATTTCTGGAATACCATCTTCATTAATATCTTCATACTCTGCGTGAGAAGGATTAATTCCTTGGGCATTTAATAACTCTATATACTTTTTCTCATAGGAATAAGCTTTCT
>JAFYYE010000251.1 GCA_017557715.1 Pseudobutyrivibrio sp. | reverse complement strand
TTAAAGGAAGATGATGTAAAGGTCATTACCGATTTAATGATGGGAGGAGATGGAACCAACACTGATGGTGAAATTTCCGAACTTCATCTTTCAGCTATATCAGAAGCCATGAACCAGATGATGGGTGCTTCGGCGACATCCCTTTCATCTATGCTTGGCATGATGGTTGATATTTCACCACCAACAGCTACTCTTACAGATTTGAGTACCATTAGCGGTGGAGAGATAGATTCATTCTTGGATGGCAATTTCGTAAGAATTGCTTTCAAGATGGAAATTGGAGATTTGGTAGATTCAGAAATGATGCAGCTGTATCCAATTTCGCTGGCTAAGGAAATGTGCAATGCTGTGCAGAATACTATGGAGTCAGATTCCAACTCAACTGTAGACAGCGGAGTTGCTCCAGAACCTGCACCAGCACCTGCTGCAGCACCTCCACCAGAGGCTGCACCACAAGCAGCAGCTGCGCCACCTCCACAGGGAGCGCCACCACAAATGGATCCAAATATGATGGCAGGACAACAAATGCCGCCATACATGTATATGCCGCAGCCTACTATTAATGTACAGCCTGCGCAGTTTACACCATTTGGACCAGGTTTTTCAGCACAGTTCGCGCAGGAGAACATAGACCTGATTTTAGATGTACCACTGGACGTTACAGTTGAATTAGGTCGAACCAATAAGACAATCCAAGACATTTTGGATTTTGCACCAGGTACTATCATCGAGCTAAATAAAATAGCAGGTGAACCAATAGATGTGCTTGTTAATGGCAAGTACGTGGCCAAAGGCGAAGTAGTAGTTATCGAGGAATCCTTTGGAGTACGTATTACAGAAATCATCAAAGAGTAAATACATATTTAAGGAGATGAAAACATGGCAAAAAACATTTTAATCTGTGACGATGCTGCATTTATGAGAATGATGATCAAGGACATTCTCACAAAGAATGGCTACAATGTAGTCGGCGAAGCTGAGAACGGCAAGATTGCTGTTGATAAGTACGCTGAGCTTACTCCAGACCTTGTTCTTCTGGATATCACAATGCCAGAAATGGATGGTATTGGCGCATTAAAGGCCATTAAAGAGAAGGATCCAAACGCTTGCGTTATCATGTGTTCTGCAATGGGTCAGCAGGCAATGGTTATCGAGGCTATACAGTCTGGAGCAAAAGACTTTATCGTAAAGCCATTCCAGGCAGAGAGAGTTCTCGAAGCCGTTAAGAAGGTAATCGGATAGTTATGCTTTTTCTTTCTTCTGCTGGAGAGAGTTTTCTACAGCTACTGTTTGCATTTGTTATGTTTGTTGGGGTGCTAGCTATCACCTATTACGTAACAAAATGGATTGCAGGCTACCAGAAGATTCAGGGCTTCAATAAAAACCTTGAAATTGTTGAGGCTATCAAAATATCCAGCAATAAATATGTTCAAATAATAAGAGCCGGTCAGGATAGATATTTCTTAATTGCTATAGGAAAGGATGAGGTAGTTCCTCTTGGGGAAATATCATCCGACCAGCTTAAAGAAATTAGTTCTGGTGATACGCATGAAGCAGTAACACCTGTTGATTTCAAAAGTGTATTGGACAAATTCTCAAAGAAGAAATAACATCGTTGGGGCAGATTATGTTATGAATAAATTCAAAAAGGTGTATTTAGTCTTCAGTATTATTTTTGCAACTGTAGTAGTTTGTTATACCCTTATATCTACTGGGATTACAGTGCAGGCAACAGAATACGACGGTACCCAGTACGGGGCAACAAATGAAACCTACGGTGCTACTGAAAATGCACCAAATGCTTCTGATGAAGTTGTTGGCGACAGGGGAGGATTCTCATTAACGTTCGATGGTGAGGATGGAAATTTTTCTTCCACCCTTAGGATGTTGTTGGTTTTAACCATCCTTACATTATCGCCTTCAATTCTCATAATGTTAACGTCCTTTACCAGATGCGTCATAGTATTACACTTTGTTCGCGCTGCTATTGGAACTAACACAGCGCCTCCGAATCAGGTACTGATTGGTCTGGCGTTGTTTTTAACATTATTCATTATGTCTCCGGTTTTGACTACTATTAAAACCGAGGCTATCGATCCTTTCGACGCAGGAGAGATAACTCAAGAGGAAGCTATCGATGCAGCTATTACTCCTATTAGAGAATTTATGTATCCTGAGATTCAAACTAAGGATTTAAATATGTTCTGTGATATAGCTGGAATAACCTATGAGGGCAATCATTATGAGGATGTTCCTTTTACGGTAATTGTTCCCGCGTTTATATTATCAGAGCTTAGAACAGCCTTTATTATAGGCTTTATGATTTACATTCCATTTATTGTAATCGATATGGTTGTAGCATCAGTGCTTATGTCAATGGGTATGATGATGCTGCCGCCAACTACGATTTCATTACCATTTAAAATTTTACTCTTTGTATTAGTTGATGGTTGGGATCTTGTTATTGGTGGATTGGTAAAGACATTTCATTGATGTTTCCAATTCGCCCGGGGCGTTAAGAGAGGGTAGGTTATGACTGAAGGACAGGTATTAGACATTATTAGAGATGCAGTTTATATTCTTTTAATTACATCTCTGCCACTTTTGCTGGTATCCCTTACAATAGGTTTAATAATCAGTATATTTCAGACAGTCACTTCTATCCAAGAGCAGACCCTTACCTTTATTCCAAAGATAGTAGGGGTATTTTCCGCTCTTCTATTTTTCGGTCCATGGATGCTAACAGTGTTAACAGAATATATTACACAATTGTGGGCAAATTTCAGTATTTATCTGGGCTAGAAATGAATGTTTAGTATACATTTTACATTAGAAAACTTTGAATATTATTTGTTGATACTTACACGCATATCCATGTTTGTAGTGGTGGCACCTTTCTTCAGCATTAGTAATACTCCTGCAAGGGTGAAAGTCGGCTTTTCTGCCATTGTCTCTTTGCTGTTGTATTTTGTAGTAGATTTTAGTGCCCTAGATTATTCTACTGTTGTTGGATATGCTTTTTTAGTTACTAAAGAAGCTTTAACAGGTCTTATTCTAGGTTTTTCAACATATTGCTGTTCGTTCATTATTTTGTTGGCCGGCAATATGATTGATATGAATATTGGACTTTCGATGGCACAGGAATACGATCCAACCCTTAAGACAGAATCCAGTGTAACTGGAACGTTATACAACAATTTCATAATGATACTTCTTGTTTTGTCAGGCATGCACAGATATATTTTTAAAACTTTTTGCGATGCTTTTTCATTAATTCCTATAGGTGGAGCAATATTTAG
>JAFYYE010000250.1 GCA_017557715.1 Pseudobutyrivibrio sp. | reverse complement strand
TTAATCTCCTTGTCTTATACTATTAAGCCTCGTCAGCTCTAACGCATAAGAAACGAAGAACGTTGTCCATGATGCGAACATTCTCCTCGATCTGAGCAGGAACGCCTGGCTCAGCATCGAAATGGATGAAGTAATAGAAACCTTCATTCATCTTCTGAATTTCGTAAGCAAGTCTCTTCTTGCCCCAATCATCGACGTCTGTGATCTGTCCACCAAAGCGAGTGATATACTCCTTTGCTTTTTCAACTGTGGCAGTTCTTGCATCGTCTTCGATCTTCGCATTAACAACGAGTGCTAATTCGTACTTATTCATGCTTTTCTACCTCCTTTTGGTCTATAGGCCAAGCCACTTCAGTAATGGCCTAGCAAGGATATAAATGTTTTATACCACGAACTAGAATATTAACATGTAAGAAGGTATTTTTCAAGGCTTTTCGTATTTTTCTTTGTATTTTTGCGTATTTACAGGTTTATTCCTTGAAGCTTAGCAAGTTCTGTAAACACCTCTCCAATTCTGTCTTTTATTATGAGTGTATTTTCTGATTCTCTAAATGCTAATTCACTTTGATTAATTATTACTATGTACTTTCCATTGAAATAATTAACAAAGGAAGCAGCTGGATATACTGTAAGCGATGTTCCGCCAATTATCATCATATCTGCGGTTCCAATCGCTCTCATAGCTCCATTAACCTGATCTTCTGGCAAGCCTTCCTCATAAAGAGTAATATCTGCACGTACCACTCCACCGCAATAATCACAGGTAGGAACTGGTTCCTCTGAATCAAAAATATAATCCACAGGATATGTTGTTCCACACTTCATGCAGTAATTTCTGAGTGCGCTACCATGAATCTCGTAAACCTTCTTACTTCCAGCCTTCTGATGAAGACCATCAATATTTTGAGTAACAATACTATTAAGCTTTCCCATCTCCTCTAGCTTTGCCAGATACTTATGGGCATTGTTCGGCTCAATGTTTCTGGTATCCATCTTTTGTCTATGAAACTCAAAATAAACCTTTGGTTCATGCATAAGACAGCTGTGGCTCAACAAATATTCAGGCTGATACTTATCAAATCGCACATCATGCTGATTATATAGCCCGTCTTTACTTCGAAAATCCGGAATACCACTTTCTGTGGAAACACCAGCGCCACCAAAGAAAACAATGTTTGAAGATTCATCTATCATTTCCTTCAGTCTTTTAATATTTTCCATGTTAACCACTATAATTCCCCCTCTCCCTCATATTTTATGTTTATCACCATTAAAATGGTAAATAAAAAACTACTATGGCAGATGTAATTCCTATTAACATACCAACAAATAGCTCTGGTATGGTGTGCCCCATTTTTTCCTTAAATCTAATAATATCAAGAGGCTGCTTTCCCTCTTCTTCACGCTCTTCATTTAGATTGTTAAGCGCTCTACCCTGGCGCTGTGTCTCGAATCTAACGCCTCTGGCATCATAAATCACGATAATTCCAAGGAATAACGCAAGCACAAACTCAAAGGAACTAGGACCATAAAACATTCCTGTAATCACTGCCAAACCAGTCACAGTCGCTGCATGTGAACTAGGCATCCCGCCGCAGCCATATAATCTTTCCACGCTGAAGCCACTTCTACAGGTTTCAACAATAGTCTTTATAATCTGCGCAAAAAACCACCCTGCCGCTGGTGCTAAAAATATCTTATTTGTAAACAACTCTCCCAAAAAACTCATATTCATTATCTCCTTGCTAATCTAACAAAGCATTGTAAATATCTCTCTTACTTACGCCCCTATCCTTAGCTACTGCCTTCATGGCATCCTTTTTATCCATTCCCTGATTCAAATACATATCCATATGCTCTTGAATCGTCATTTCTTCAAATGCCGCTCTAGCTTCTTCTATGACTTCTGCTTTTGATTTTCCAGCAATAACAAGCACATATTCTCCGCGAGGCTCTTTAGTCTCATATGCCTGCAATGCACCACCAAGAGTAGTTTTTTCTTTTTCTTCATGCTTTTTTGTAAGCTCTCGGCAAAGAGTAATTCCTCTATCCTCACCTAGTGTCTCTGCCAGCTCTTTCAATGTGGCAATCAAATGATGAGGTGCCTCATATATGATGATAGTTCTGGTTTCGTTTTTAATCTCATCCAAAACTCTTCTACACTCTTTT
>JAFYYE010000249.1 GCA_017557715.1 Pseudobutyrivibrio sp. | reverse complement strand
TGTTAAGTGAATCACCATCGAATTCATCATTCCATACAAGGTTGTAGCCTTCGTCGGAATATTTATCCGCGATGGAATCACTTGCCTTAGCCTGAACCCCCACTGGCACACTTGTTACTGCAAGTGTTGCGGTCACTGCCATGGCTACGGCATTGAACCATTTTCCCTTTTTCACGTTAATTCTCCTCCTTTAAACATGAACTATACATATAGATTAGGGAAATGGATGTCATATTTATATCGAAATTAGATATTTTTTATCAAATCTATTCAAATAAATATGCACAAAAATAAAGACCTGTGGCTATGCAAAATAGCTACAGGTCTAATATTTTAATTGTATTCTTAGGTTTAATTAGCCCCTTTATCGCCGCTATCTTCTGTGGATTCTTCCACCAGCTCAAACATGTCGTCTGGCTGTTTGCAACGAGGACAAACATCAATATCTCTTATGCTTTTGCCCTCCTTCTCCTCATCAAAAATATAACCACATGCCTTGCATCTGTACACTGCCATAGTAACACCTCCCCAAGCATTACTTGCTTTTATGGCTTCATTATATCAAATGTAAGGATTGCTTTGAATAGATCCCCATCAATAGAAAGATTCATATTTCCACCCATTGCCTCTGTTAGGCTTCGAGCAATGGAAAGTCCCAGACCATTTCCATCTGTATAACGGGACTTATCACCGCGGACAAATCTTTCCATGAGCTCTTCTGCTGAAATATTTAGCTCTTCTTTTGATGTATTCCTGAAGGTAAATTTAAGCTTAGTGCCGTCCTCCTCAAGAGTAATATAAGCTCTTGTATTCGGTTGAGCATACTTCACAATATTGCTCATAAGATTATCGAATACTCGCCACAGATATCTGTTGTCAGCCTTTAGGTATAAGTCGTTTTCTGGAAAACTTGTTACAACAGTAATATTGTTAGCTTCAAGTCTGTCAGTAAACTCTCCAATGGACTGATTTAAAAGCGTTACCGCATTTACGTTTTCAAAATTAAAATTAATATTTCCTGTGGATACCTTTGATGCTTCGATAAGGTCTTCTATAAGCTTTTTTAACCTCTTCGACTGTCTGTCCAAAACCTCTAAATATTCTTTTGCTTTATCATTTTTAATTTCTTCTTTTTCAAGGAGGTCCACAT
The DNA here is from genome assembly GCA_017557715.1 of Pseudobutyrivibrio sp. GTDB lineage: Bacteria > Bacillota > Clostridia > Lachnospirales > Lachnospiraceae > Pseudobutyrivibrio. The sequence goes on along the minus strand of JAFYYE010000249.1, from coordinate 1,269 downwards.
AATTAATGATTGATGTGAGAGGCGTTTTTATATCGTGGGATACATTTGTAATAAGCTCAGTCTTCATGCGCTCGCTCTTTGTACGTTCATCCAGAGCTACTGAGATTCCTGACTGGATATCATTCATCGCTTTTGCATGTTCTTCAAGGAAAAGTGGCATTCCATTTAAATCTACCTGAGCTGATGTGTCACCTTCTGCAAGCGCTAATGCTGCGCCTTTAATTCTTGCATAGCTCTTTAAAAAGATATGGAGGATTATTCCAAAAGCTACTTTTTCCACAAACCACAAAAACAAGATATCATCGGTACTAGTAATCATTATTCCAAACCATTCTAAAATGGTTATGATTACAAATATAGCCCAGATTCTATAAGTCCATTTTACTGTAGAACGAATGTATTTTGTCTCCTGATTAAATACACTAAGCCACCTCTTTATTACACCTAAAATCATACATATCAGGCTATTTTTCCATACATGATGTAGCTTAAAATTTACTGCAATATTTGAGCTCCATAGGAATCCAATAATCACTGATATTATACCTGCTACAGCTAAAAGCATTCCAACCAATCCAAATGCAGTAGAATCCAAACTATCTACAATTGAAACTGTAACACCTAAAACAATTGATATCGCAAAGACTGCAACAACAAGTGCTAAATCCGCTGGTATCTTTTCTATTGGACCTTCAACGATTCCTTCTACGCCCTTCCTATGTCCTGCTACACACATAAACATTATCCAGCTGGCAATTGCAATTGCAAAGGAAAGGATTGCCACAAGTGGAAGAACAATTTTTAGTGTTGGTGCCAATGCTGAAACTGCCTTAGCCTGTGCATAGAAATCATTTGTATATGTGCTAGCTGCAAGCTTAGTTTCATTTGGGAAACACACAACTGTATAGTAGGTTAAATCTGGATTCTCCTGATATAACCCGAAGAAAGAAATGTTATCTAGCGAAACCTGATGTTTTAATTTTGTAAGCTCACTATGGATACCTGACAAATCTGCCACATTGTCAAGGCTAAGCTTTCCTGTAGCACCTTCGTCAGTCTCAAGAGCCAATACGTATCCACTAACTGAATCTGACAGTGGCTTGTAGCCTTTTCCACCTATGTAAAGTAAATTTGAATCAGCTCCTGTTGCTCCATTTTCAATTACTGTTTCTTCTGGAAGATAATCTGTAGTTACTTCTGATTCATTTGAGGCTTCAGTCTCTTCAGAATCCTCAATTGTATAATATACTTCATCTTCCTGAACATCCT
>JAFYYE010000248.1 GCA_017557715.1 Pseudobutyrivibrio sp. | reverse complement strand
TTACCCTTCCAATGATTAAGCCAGCTATCCTTTCTACAATACTATTGGTATTTGGTAGTGCGATGGGAAGCTATCCAGTTCCACATTATTTGAATCTTACAACTCTTTCTACAAAGTACATATCCATGAATAGTATGTACACTGGTGAGGCATCAATCATTGCTATCATCATGATGATTTTTGGTGTGCTAATTCTTGGAATGAACCAGATGAGTTTGAAGAGTAGAAAGAATTATACAACAGTTACTGGTAAATCAGGACAGCTTACAAAGCTTACAATCGGTAAGGCGGGAAAATACGTAGTAGGAATTATCTTTATCGTAATTACGTTTTTCACAAGTATCTGGCCAATCCTTTTGTTTGCTCTCGAAACCTTCCTTCCTAACCCAGGTGACTACAGTTTCCTGTACACAGGAAACTTAGCACACCTGACAACTAAGTGGTGGGTTACAAACGAGAATATCACAGAAAATGGTATGTACGGTCAGCCAGGTATTATATACAACAATACAATTTGGCATGCGTTCTTTGGAACACTTTTACTTGCAGTTGTCTGTGCTTTGATTGCAGGAACAATCGGAACACTTATCGGATATGCGGTAGCAAAGAATAGAAGAAGCAAGTGGGCAAACTACGTCAATAATATTGCGTTCCTTCCATACCTCATGCCTTCAATTGCCGTAGGCGCTGCATTCTTCATTCTTTTCTCAAATGAGAAGATTAACCTTTTCAATACCTACACACTTCTTATTCTGGCAGGTGTTGTAAAGTACATTCCATTTGCATCAAGAAGCTCACTTAACTCGATGCTTCAGATTAGTAATGAGCTTGAGGAAGCAGCTCTAATTCAGAATGCATCATGGGTAAAGAGAATGGTAAAGATCATCATTCCTATCCAGAAATCATCAATCATAAGTGGATACCTTCTTCCATTTATGACATGCTTAAGAGAATTATCATTATTCCTTCTTCTTTGTACTCAGGGATTTATTTTATCAACAACTCTGGATTACTTTGATGAGATGGGATTATACGCATTCTCAAGTGCAATCAACCTGATTTTGATTGTTACAATTCTTATATTTAATACATTGGTAAACAAGCTGACTGGAGCTAGCCTCGACAGCGGAATTGGAGGAAAGTAAAATGCCAGAAATCAAATTGGAGAATATAACAAAGCGTTGGGGAAAGTTTTTCGGTGTAGATAATGTTAGCCTTGATATCCCTGACAATTCATTTATAACATTGCTTGGACCATCTGGTTGTGGAAAGACTACAATCCTTAGAATGATAGCTGGTCTTGAAACTCCTACAGAGGGGCGCATCACAATCGGTGACAAAGTGGTATTTGATAGCAATGCTGGAATCAATGTTCCAGCCAATAAGAGAAGGGTAGGCTTCCTTTTTCAGAATTATGCTCTTTGGCCAAACATGACTGTTTATGAAAATATCTCTTTCGGTCTAAAAAATATTGATGAGGAAATGCCTGCTGTTGATGTAAAGGCTAAGCAGATTTCAGATATTCTTAGAGCTCTTAAATCAGGAGCAAAGATAAAAGAGGTTGTTGGAGAGTGTCGTGATAAAAACGGAAAGCTGGATGACAACAAGGCGTTGGTAAAGCTAATTGATACATACACAATGTCAATTTATTCAGCAAAAGAGTTGATGGAACTTGGTGTTCATACAGCTTCAAATGCTGATGAAACAGCTTCTAATTTTGTCATTAAATATGAAGGTGAGCTTGAGACTATCAAGAAGAATCTTGCATCAGAGGGTAAGAGTTTAAATGAAAAGTTCGAAGTATTAAAGGACGGAAATGTAGTTGTCTCAAAGAGAAAGCTTACAAAGGAAGAAATTGATTCCAGAGTGAGAGCCTGCTCAAGAATTGTAAAAATCGGAATGTTCATGGATAGATATCCAGCAGAGCTTTCAGGTGGTCAGCAGCAGAGAGTTGCTATTGCACGTACTCTTGCTCCAGAGCCACAGGTTCTTTTCATGGATGAGCCACTTTCAAACCTTGATGCTAAGCTTCGTCTTGAAATGAGATATGAGCTTCAGAGACTTCACCTTGAAACAGGTAGTACCTTTGTATATGTTACCCATGATCAGATGGAGGCCATGACTCTTGCTACAAAGATTTGTCTTGTTAATAATGGTGTATTGCAGCAGTACGCACCACCTCTTACTGTTTATAACCGTCCATCAAATTTATTTGTTGCTGATTTCGTAGGAAATCCATCTATGAATTTTGTGGATGCTAAGGGGTTGCAGGATGCTGATGGTAAGGTGGCACTGACAATTCTCGGAGATGTAAAGGCCAAATTTGTTCCAGAGTATCCACTTGACATGAATGCATGGAGACATGTAAGAGACCAAAGCTTGGCAGAAAAAGCAGAGGCAGAAAAGGCACGCTTGGCAAAGAAGGGGGCAGTGGAAAAGAGCAATAAGGACGAGGTATTCAGATATCACGTGCAGAAGGTTGAAGAGGTGGATGAGAGCATCCTTGAGGATCCTGTGATTACCGATGAGGACTTTGTTCTTGGTATCAGACCAGAGGCTATCAATATTGATGACAATGGTTCAGTGGACACTGAGGTATATGGTGCCATGCCTACAGGAATGGAATCTACTCTTAAGCTTCGTATAGGCGAATATCTTCTTACAAGTGTAATTTTTGGTGGAGTAATATATCAGATTGGACAAAAGGAAAAAATAAATATTGCAGGAAAAGATATACTGCTGTTTGATAGAAAATCAGGCAGACTTATCTGCGCAGGAAGCTTGGAAATCTAATATAATCTTCTCTTTGAGGTGTTCTTTTTGAGCACCTCATTTTTTTATGATATAATTCTACATTGGAGATTAAAATGAGGCGTTTCTTTCAGTGGAAATGTAGCTTAACAAGGAGAGGCATATGAAAAAGATAAAAGCTATTGTAGCATTTGGCTGTGCAATCCTTATGCTGTCCGGATGCAAGCTCAAGGATGTAAATGATAATGCAGATATGGCGCAGGATGACAGTAGTGCTACACAGGTGCAGGAGACTGCAGGAGAGGTTACATTAGGTGTGCGACCAGAGCTCTATGCTCAGGTAAATTATACTTATGAGGACGCTTGGTCAGATGGTGAATATGAGGAGCCATATTTAATAGGACACTATGACAGCTTTACACTTTCGTCTATGACAGTAGAGGCATATCCTGCATTTGCAGATACATTTAAGAGTGTGATGAACTCTCGAAATGACAACTACGAGGCACTCCGCAAGCAGGATTTGGAAGATAGTAAGAGAATGCGCAGTGAAAATGAGAACCACACCTTTGTGATGGAGTCTGATTTATTCCTTAGAAGGGCAGATCAGAAGGTTGTAAGTTATGTGGATCAGCTTACAGAGTACACAGCAGGAGCCCATGGATTTACAAGTTATAAAGGATATAACTTCGATGTTCAGGCAGGTAAGGAAATCCAGCTTGAGGATGTAATTACTGACGAGGCTGCCTTTAAGAAAGATTTGGCTAATGCTTTGTTAGCCAAATACACTTCTGAGAATTTCATAGATTTGGATAAGACATTAGCTGAAATGACTTTAAAGGATTTTAAGTGGACACTTAGTTCTTCTGGAGTTACCTTTTACTATGCTTATGATATTTCAGCTTATGCAATAGGAGTGATGTCCGTTGATTTACCATATAACAGTGGATTCGTAAATGCGAATTATGCTCCTGATGCCAATGAGGGATATATTATGGGTGTTCCATTGTATTTTTCTGAGTCAGAGCGTATCGATTCTGTGCTAGAGGCAGAGGGAATTACCTTTACACCAAACTATGATCCAGAAGCTTATGATTATTCACACATTCAGTCACTGACAGTAGATAAAGATGGTGATGAAGTGACTATTCCAGAACTATATGTATTTGCTGTAAAAGCTTATTTGATGCACTTAGCTGATGGAAAGGAATTTCTCATGGTAATGACCACTGGAGAGAGTGACTGGCGTAGTGCATATGTTATTTCCCTAAATGGAAAGCTAGAGCAAGTTCCAAGTGAGAATTATGGAGCAGGTTCCACTGGTACTACACAGGATTATTATGAAAATGTACCTTCTGACCCTGCTAGCATTGCCCTTTCCAGCAAGTTCAATTTACTCTGTTCATTTGATGGTAGTAGACGTTATGAACTTACAGATAATGGCACATTCAATCCAATTGAGGAGTACTATACTGCAGTTATTCCTAAGGAATGGGATTTGGTTTCTAAGGTGGAGATAACTGTTCCTGTAGTAGAGGTTGATGGTACAGAGACTGGTGAGACAGTCACACTTCCGGCAAAGACCAGCTATAGACTCATCCGTACAAACGGTGAGAATGATGTGGATTGCACCATACCAGATGGTCGCATTGTTCGTTTCCACTTGGAAGATTCTAATGGATTTGGTTATATAGATGACTTGGAATACAATGGAGTAAATTGCTACGATTTATTTGAAATGCTTTGGTATGCAGGATAATAATATATTAACACATGTCTAAAAGATAAAATCAATGCTTTGAATGAAGAGTAAATCAAATTAAGAAAGAGGGAGATTAGTATAGTCTCCCTCTTTAATCATTTATGGACAAATTATTTAAATAATTTTCTCTAAATTAAAATTGTCATCTAGAATCAATACATCCGCTCTGGCACCAGGCTCTAGGCTTCCAATTTCAGGGTAAAGTCCAATACCTTTTGCTGGAGTGGATGTGGCTGATTTGATTGCATCACAAGCAGGAATTCCAAACTCAATGGCTTTTCTCATGCAGTCAAATAGATTGGTTGCTGAGCCAGCTAAAGTTCCATCTTCAAGAGTTGCATGGTGGCCTTTCTTAATTACATGCTGTTTTCCCAGCTCGTAGTCACCATCAGGCATTCCTGTAGCTTCCATGGAATCGCTGATAAGACATATGCGGTCTGCGCCAAAGAGCTTGAAGATGGTTCGAACCATAGCAGGATGAATATGAATACCATCGCAGATTAGTTCTACAAATACATTCTTGTTATCGGCGGCTGCTCCATATACACCAGGGTCACGGTGATGGAATGGTGGCATGGCATTACACAGATGAGTAACATGGTTTGCGCCAGCTTTAAATGCAGCTGTAGTCTGGTCATAGTTGGCATCAGTGTGACCTACTGAGATAGCAACCTTATCATGAAGCTTTTCTATAAATTTATCAGAACCATCTACCTCTGGTGCAAGAGTCACAAGCTTAATAAGATTTCCAGAGGCTTTGTAAATATCCTCAAACATTTCCACATCAGGCTTTGAAATATATTTGCCATTCTGAGCCCCTTTTTTGCTGTCAGCAATAAAAGGACCTTCCATATTTATGCCTGCTATGTGGGCAAGCTCAGTTGAAGGCTGTATTTCGGTAGCAGATTTAAAAATCTCCAAAAGCATTTCTTTTGAAAGTGTCATAGATGTAGGGCAGTAGCTGGTGATACCACAACTCTTTTCATACTTAAGAATTTCTTTTAGTCCTTCCGAATCTGCATCACAAAAATCATGCCCCACAGCACCATGAGAGTGAATATCTACAAGACCTGGAATAACGTATTTACGATTTGCATCATAGACTCTTCCATCGGAACTTGCAGCAGCATAATCTTCAGTAATTCGTCCATCAGCTATAAGCAAATCTTTTATCTGAAAGCGACCATCATCGCAGAAAACATTTCCATTTTTTATGATCATAGAACATGACCTCCAGAGGTGATTTTATGTTTCTCTAATATTAAAGCAAGTGCAGCCTCATCTGCAACCACGGTCACGTTGTTGTGAAGCTGAAGAATAGAACCAGGGCAGGAAGGAGTGATAGGTCCATAGAAGGAATCATACATAGCCTGTGCCTTTGCTTTACCTGATGCAATCAAAAGAATGCTTTTAGCCTGCATGATGTTTTTTATTCCCATCGTATATGCGAATTTTGGCACTTCATCTATTGAATCAAAAAATCTGGAATTAGCTTTAATGGTATTTTCTGTAAGAGCAACACAGTGAGTACTCTTATCAAAATTGTTACCAGGCTCATTAAATCCAATGTGTCCATTTCCACCTATACCAAGAAGCTGTAAATCTATGCCTCCAAGCTTTTGAAGAACAGTATCATATCTGGCACATTCGGTTGCTGCATCAAATTCTAAACCATTAGGGATATTAATATTCTCAGGTGGTATATTTACAGAGTCAAAAAGATTTGTATGCATATAATAGGCGTAGCTCTGTGGATTATCAGCTGAAAGCCCTTTATACTCATCCAGATTTACACTTCGTATTTCCGAAAAGTCCAAATCACCCTTATTGTACCAGTCAATCAGCTGCTTATAGGTGCCTATAGGTGACTCACCTGTAGCTAGTCCAATGACAGCATCTGGCTTCATAATAATTTGTGCTGAGATAATGTTTGCAGCCTTTCGACTAAGATCATTGTAATCCTTGGCTTTATAGATTCTCATAGAAGTTTCCTCCAGATTTTCAATATCAATTTTATTATAGTTCAAATAATTAATAAATCTATGAATAATATTTTCAAAATATGAAAAATAATTTCATAATGATATATAATAATTGAAGAAAAACTATCAAATAATATAATGGAGATATAGAGATGGAGAAAGGGTTATTCTTACGAATAAAAAACTATGAAAGTTATGCTACTCCAAGCGAACTGGATTTTATCAGGTATCTAAATACTAATCCAGAACAGCTTGTAGGTAAGGGACTTAAAGAGGTAGCACAGCTGACATATTCATCACAGGCTACAGTTTATCGTCTTTGTAGAAAGCTGGATTTCGACGGCTATAAGGAATTCCAAAGCGCACTAGTTTACGAATTGGCGTTAATGAAGGAGAGTCAGGTGGTGTCTATGCAGGACATTGATCCAGGACAGTCCACGGCGGATGTTATTAAGCGGGTAACATGGAAAAATGTAGAATCACTTGAAATGTCCAGCAAGTTGGTAAAACCAAAAGACATAGAAACTTGTGTTGATTTA
>JAFYYE010000247.1 GCA_017557715.1 Pseudobutyrivibrio sp. | reverse complement strand
TTCCGACTACAGCAGCGATGCCGCCGATACATGCATAAGAAATAGAAAATAAAATAAACTGAATGTTCTGGGCAATAAGCATGCCTCTTTTTGTTTTTAAATATCCGATGCCTACCATTAAAACACAGGCCAGGATAGCAAAAATCTGACTTACTATAAATAAATTCATAAATCATCACCTCATTAATTAAATATCATAGGAGACTATAATAATCCATAAATGTGATAATTAAAAGTTTTTAATGGAAAACAAAATAATTTAACCGGTACTTCTAAAAATTGATTTGGTATAATTAAATTAAACATAAATTAAATATTGTGGAGAAGGAGAAGGGATAATGTCAGAGGTAAAGATTAAATCAAGTTTTTGGGGAAGATACAGAGAACTTGTAAGAAGCGAAATGATTCCTTATCAGTGGAATGTATTAAACGATATTGCTGGAATTACTATCGAAAAAGAAAGAGATGATGCGGGGATTCCAAACGAGAAAAGTCATGCTATCGAGAATTTTAAGATAGCTGCAGGACGTACTACAGGAACTCATTATGGATGGACATTCCAGGATAGTGACGTTTATAAATGGCTGGAGGCTGTAGCCTATTCTCTCAGGGAGAAAATGGATCCACAGCTGGAGCAAAAGGCACTTGAAGTAATTGATTTGATTGAAGAGGCACAGGAACCAGATGGCTATTTGGATACATTCTTTTCAATCCTTGGAATTAAATATAGATATCAGAGCTTGGCGGGAAGCCACGAGCTTTATTGTATGGGACATTTCATCGAGGCTGCTGTTGCTTACTATGGTGCAACAGGAAATGAAAAGGTTTTAAATATTGCAAAAAGATGCGCTGATAATATTGATGATAATTTTGGCCCTGAAGATGGAAAGATACATGGTTATGATGGACATGAGGAGATAGAGATAGGCTTACTTCGTCTTTATCACGAAACAGGAGAAGAGCGTTATCTTAATCTTGCAAAATATTTCCTTACAGAAAGAGGAAAGCACCCAGATTTCTTTAGAGAGCAGGCAAAGGTTTATAAGGGACCAAACGCCCTTGATTGGGTTGCAAATGCTGCTAATACATATTTCCAGAATCACGCTCCAATAGCAGAGCAAAAGACAGCAGAAGGCCATGCAGTTCGCGTAGTTTATATGTGTACAGCCCTTGCAGATCTTGCAGCTACTACAGGAGATAAGGAGATATTTGATATCTGTAAAACTCTATGGGATAACATAACAAATCAGCGTATGTTTATTACTGGAGGAATTGGCTCTACTGTTCACGGTGAGGCATTTACTATGGATTATGATTTGCCAAATGACACAATGTACTGCGAAACTTGTGCGGCTATTGGATTGATTTTCTTTGCAAGACAGATGCTTAGAATGGATCCAAATGGCAACTATGCAGACATTATGGAAAGAGCATTATACAACTGCGCTATAGCAGGAATGGCCCTTGATGGAAAGCATTTCTTCTATGTTAATCCATTAGAGGTGAATCCATTAAAATCCAAAAAGGATCCTTCAAAAAGCCACGTGAAGCCTGTAAGACCTTCTTGGCTTGGATGCGCATGCTGCCCACCAAACCTTGCAAGAATGATTACATCAGTAGACGATTACGTATATACGGTAACAGGAAATACAATTTTAATTAATCAATATATGGAGTCAGATGCTCTTCTTGATGTATCTGATGGAGCGGTACTTGTAAAGCAGACTACACGATTCCCTTGGGATGATCAGGCAGGATTATTCATCAGCAATAATTCTGGAACAAAGATAAAAGTAGGTGTGAGAGTACCAGGCTGGAGTGAAAATTTTAGAATCAGTATTGGTGGAAAGCTGATAGAGCTTAATGATGAAAAGGGATATCACTACCTTGAAGTAGAAGCAGGTGAATCAGCTGTAGTAGGTGTTGTTTTTGATATGACAATTCACCGCAATTATGCTAATCCACTTGTATCTGAGGACGTGGGAAAGGTAGCTATTTCAAGAGGACCATTTATATACTGTCTCGAGGGTGTGGATAACGGAACGGATTTAAATTGTCTCAGCCTTTCTTCAAAAGCAAAGCTTGATTATGAATTTGATGGCAGCATTTTAAATGGTGTTGGAAAAATTACAGCTACTGGAAAGAGAGTAATTCCTGAAAAATCTAACAATCTATACTCTAATGTAAAACCATCTGTAGAAGACGCTAAGCTTACATTTATTCCATATTATGCTTGGGCAAATCGTGGGGAAAACGAAATGCAGGTATGGATTAGAGAAGACTAATATAATTTACCTCTTTAAATCACTAAAGAATTGGAGTACAATAGTTGAAATATTATTTTTAGACTAGGAGGAATTATGGGCAAGGTATTTCGTTTTCAAAAAGATGTAGATACGGATCAGATTATTGCATCCCAGTATCTACTATTTCCCACCATAGATGAAATGAAGGTGCATACTTTTGAATCGCTAAATTCTGATTTTGCAAGTCAGGTAAAGCCTGGAGATTTTGTTGTGGCTGATGAGAATTTTGGATGCGGTTCATCAAGAGAGCAGGCACCTAGTGTGCTAAAGGCGCTAGGTGTGAAGGCTGTGATTGCAAAGTCCTTTGCCCGTATTTTCTATCGTAATTCCATAAACATTGGCATGCCTGTTATTGTCAGTAAGGAGCTATATGATGCAGTAGAAGATGGTGATGATATGGAGCTTGATTTACAGGCTGGCATAATCACCGCAAATGGAAAAGAATATTCCTGCACAAAGCTACCATCAAAAATGCAAGAAATTCTCGACCAGGGCGGACTTATCGCATCATTAAACAATTAAAGAATTTTAGATGAGCTGAGTAATTCACAAGCTCTTAGATTTCTCAAGCGAATCGTGTAAGATGAGCGGAGAATGCTATGGCTTGTGAATGTAACTCAGCGGACCTTAAGGAGGACTAGATAATGGGCATGACAATGGCTGAAAAGATTATCGCCTGTGCTGCAGGTAAGGAGAGCTGCCGCGCTGGTGATATTGAGACAGTTACTTTAGATAGACTTATGAGTAACGATGGAACCACCCATCTTACTATTGATATGTACAACAACTTAAAGAATCCACACATCGCCGACGTGGACAAGCTTGTTTGGATAATCGATCATAACATTCCTGCAGACAGTCCAAAGACTGCAGCTTCTCACAAGAAGATGAGAGATTTCGCAAGAGAAAATGGCATCACATTTTACGAAGGTGAGGGCGTATGCCATCAGGTTATGATGGAAAATCATGTACGTCCTGGGGAGTTGATTTTTGGAGCAGATTCACATACCTGTGCTTATGGCGCTCTTGGCGCATTTGGTACCGGTGTAGGATGTACAGATTACCTTTATGCTATGGTTACAGGCACATCCTGGCTTCTTGTTCCAGAGACAATTAGATTTAATCTTACAGGTTCACTAAAGCATGGAGTTTATGCAAGGGATTTGATTCTTACAATCATCGGAAGGATTTCTGCTAACGGGGCAAATTATAAAGCAATGGAGTTTGCAGGAGAGGGGCTGAAAGGACTTTCTATAGCGGATAGAATTTCTATCTGCAATTTATGTGTTGAAGCTGGGGCAAAGACTGCACTTATGGAAGTGGATGATGTTGCACTTGATTATTTAAAAGAGCATGGGCGTGAGCCTAAGGCTATCTATAAGTCTGATGATGATGCAGTCTTTTCAGAAGTATTTGACATTGATTTAAATGAGATTGAGCCAATCGTTGCGAAGCCTCATTTTGTGGATAACGTAGTGCCTGTAAAGGAATGTGAGGGAATAGAGATTGACGAGGCTTTCCTTGGCAGCTGCAACAATGGACGTATCGAGGATTTAAGAGTAGGCGCTTCTGTAATCAAGGGAAAGCACGTGGCTGATAAGGTGAGATTTCTCGTGGTTCCTGCCAGCCGAGAGGTTTATCAGCAGGCACTTAAGGAATGTTTATTAGATATATTTATGGATGCTGGAGCTATGGTGATGAATCCAAACTGTTCTGTGTGCTGGGGTGCATGTCAGGGTGTAATTGGTGAGGGAGAGACACTGATTTCTACCGGTACCCGTAATTTTAAAGGACGTGCTGGCCACAAGGATTCGTTTGTGTACCTGGCTTCGGCTGCGACGGTTACGGCATCAGCGATAAAAGGATACATAGTAACTGCAGACAAAATCTAATTCACAATGTATTTGCTTTCTGAGCGAAACATGTTAGTTGAGAGAGGAAAGACAAATTATTGTGAATGTAAGATTTTGAACATAGACTTGGAGATTATAATATGAGCAAAATATGGAAATTAGACAATGATATAGATACAGATATTATTCTGCCTACAGAGTATCTGGCCTTCGAGACAGTTGATGAGATGAAGCCTTACGCTTTTTCACCACTTAGACCAGAGCTTGCAGGGCAGATTCAGCCTGGGGATATGATTGTGGCTGGAAATAATTTTGGTTGTGGTTCTTCAAGAGAGCAGGCTCCAGAGGTGGTAAAGGCTCTTGGAATTTCATGCATTGTTGCAAAATCCTTTGCCAGAATATTCTTTAGAAACGCTATTAATAATGGGCTCCTTCTTATTGAACAGCCAGATTTGTATGATGAGGTAAATGAAGGGGATGAAGCAGAAGTTATTCCTGGAAAAGAGATTATTGTAAATGGTAAATCCTATCCAATCGCCAGCTTGCCAGACAATCTTACAGAGATTTTGGAGGCAGGAGGCCTTGTGAAGGCAATGAGAAAGCGTAATGGATTAGATTAGTAGGGAGATTGGAATGGGACACACATTAGTTGAAAAAATAATTGGAAATAAGGTTGGTCATGAAGTAAAGCCTGGAGATATTGTTACTGTAGATGTGGATTGGTGTATGATTGACGACATTATGGTTCCATTTGCAGTTCAGAAGTTTTCTGAGATGGGCTTTAAAAAAGTTGCAAAGCCAGATAGCGTGGTACTCATTTACGATCATTTCCTTCCAGCTACTCAGGTGGATGACACCAGACACTTTAGAGTGGGAGATGAATTTGCAGAAAAATATGGAATCAAGAATGTCCATCGCACAGACGGAATTTGCCACCAGCTGATGACAGAGGCAGGCTATGTAAAGCCAGGAGACATTGCATTTGGAACAGACAGCCACACTACTACCTATGGCTGTGTAGGAGCATTTTCTACAGGTATCGGATATACGGAGATGGCAGGAATTTTAGGTACAGGCCAGCTTTGGATAAAGGTACCTGAGACCATCAGGATTGAAATAGATGGAACCTTGCCTGGCAACGTTACTTCAAAGGATATCATTCTAAAAATTATTGGTGATTTAACTGC
>JAFYYE010000246.1 GCA_017557715.1 Pseudobutyrivibrio sp. | reverse complement strand
CGTTCTGAGGTTTCTGGTGGTGGTAGAAAACCTTGGAGACAGAAGGGAACAGGTCATGCAAGACAGGGTTCTACAAGATCTCCACAGTGGACAGGTGGTGGCGTAGTATTCGCTCCAACACCAAGAGATTATTCATTCAAGCTTAACAAGAAGGAGAAGAGAGCAGCTCTTAAGTCTGCACTTACTTCAGTTGTTAATGAGAACAAGTTCATCGTTGTTGACGAGTTCAAGCTTGATGCTATTAAGACAAAGGATTTCGCAAAGGTACTTACAAACCTTAACGTTGAGAAGGCTCTTGTGGTTCTTGATTCTAACGATAAGAACGTAGTTATGTCTGCAAAGAACATTCCTACAGTTAAGACAGCTCTTACAAATACAATCAACGTATATGACATCCTTAAGTACAACACAGTAGTTGTAACAAAGGCTGCTGTTGATCAGATTCAGGAGGTGTATGCATAATGGCAAACGTACAATATTATGACGTAATCCTTAAGCCTGTAATCACAGAGAAGTCTATGAACGCTATGGCTGAGAAGAAATACACATTCCTTGTTCATCCAGAAGCTAACAAGACTATGATTAAGGAAGCTGTTGAGAAGATGTTCGACGGAGTTAAGGTTGCTTCAGTTAACACAATGAACGCTGATGGCAAGACAAAGAGACGTGGAATGACTTACGGAAAGACAGCAAAGACAAAGAAGGCTATTGTTCAGCTTACAGCTGATAGCAAAGACATCGAGATTTTCTCAGGTCTTTAAAATAATTTAATGTATGCGCAGTCGAGCGCGATAATAAACGAGTTTTTGAAAGGAGAATCAAAATGGGAATTAAGACATATAACCCATATACACCTTCGAGAAGAAATATGACTGGTTCAGATTTCTCAGAGATCACAAAGAACTCACCAGAGAAGTCACTTGTTGTTTCACTTAAGAAGCACGCTGGTCGTAACAATCAGGGTAAGATTACCGTTAGACACCACGGTGGCGGTAACAGACAAAAATATAGACTTATTGATTTCAAGAGAAATAAGGATGGAATTCCTGCAAAGGTTATCGGTATCGAGTACGATCCAAACAGAACAGCTAACATCGCTCTTATCTGCTATGCAGACGGCGAGAAGGCTTACATCCTTGCTCCAGCTGGTCTTACAGACGGCATGACAGTTATGAACGGTGCTGACGCTGAAGTTAGAGTTGGTAACTGCTTACCACTTGAGAAGATTCCAGTTGGTACTCTTATTCACAATATTGAGCTTTATCCAGGTCGTGGCGGACAGCTCGTTCGTTCAGCTGGTAACTCAGCTCAGCTCATGGCTAAAGAAGGAAAGTATGCAACACTTCGTCTTCCTTCAGGCGAAATGAGAATGGTACCTCTTAACTGCCGCGCATCTATCGGTGTAATCGGTAACGGTGATCACAACCTTGTTAAGATCGGTAAAGCTGGTCGTAAGAGACACATGGGTATCAGACCTACAGTTCGTGGTTCTGTTATGAACCCTAATGACCATCCACATGGTGGTGGTGAGGGCCGCGCTCCTATCGGACGTCCAGGTCCATGCACACCTTGGGGCAAGCCAGCTCTTGGTCTCAAGACAAGAAAGAAGCACAAGCAGTCTAACAAGCTCATCGTAAGAAGACGCGATGGTAGAGCAATCAAATAAGGAGGATACACATGGCACGTTCATTAAAAAAAGGACCATTTGCTGATGCAAGCTTATTAAAGAAGGTTGATGCTATGAACGCTAGCGGCGACAAGTCTGTTATCAAGACATGGTCACGTCGTTCTACAATCTTCCCACAGATGGTTGGACATACAATTGCAGTACATGACGGAAGAAAGCACGTTCCAGTATATGTCACAGAAGACATGGTTGGACACAAGCTTGGTGAGTTCGTTGCTACAAGAACCTACAGAGGTCACGGCAAGGACGAGAAGAAGTCAAAGGTACGCTAATTAACAGAAAGGAGTTTTAATCATGGCTAAGGGACATAGATCTCAAATTAAACGTGAGAGAAACGATGTAAAGGATACAAGACCTTCAGCAAAGTTATCTTATGCTAGAATGTCAGTTCAGAAGGCTTGTTTCGTACTTGATGCCATTCGTGGTAAGGATGTTGACACAGCTCTTGCTATCGTAATGTACAATCCAAGATACGCTTCAAGTGTTATAGAGAAATTACTTAAGTCTGCTATTGCAAACGCTGAGAACAATAACGGCTTAGATCGCAAGGACCTTGTAGTAGCTGAGTGCTATGCAAACAAGGGACCTACAATGAAGAGAATTAGACCAAGAGCACAGGGTAGAGCTTACAGAATCGAGAAGAGAATGAGCCACCTCACAATCGTGCTTGATCAGAAAAATTAAGGAGGCAAAACATGGGACAGAAAGTTAATCCTCATGGCTTAAGAGTCGGTGTTATTAAGGACTGGGATTCTAAGTGGTACGCTGAGGGCGAGAACTTCTCAGACTACTTAGTTGAAGACTATAATATCAGAAAATTTCTTAAGAAGAAGCTTTACGCTGCAGGTGTTTCTAAGATCGAAATCGAGCGCGCTGCAGGTCGTGTAAAGGTAACTGTTTATACAGCAAAGCCAGGCGTTGTTATCGGTAAGGGCGGCGCTGAGATCGACAAGATTAAGACAGAGCTCCAGAAGCAGACAAGCGATAAGCTTGTTGTTGATATCAAGGAAATCAAGAGACCAGATCGTGATGCACAGCTTGTTGCTGAGAACATCGCAGGTCAGCTTGAGAACCGTGTATCATTCCGTAGAGCTATGAAGTCTTGCATGGGTCGCGCAATGAAGACTGGTATCAAGGGTATCAAGACAAGCTGTTCAGGACGTCTTGGTGGTGCTGATATGGCTCGTTCAGAGTCTTACAATGAAGGTACTATTCCACTTCAGACACTCCGTGCTGATATCGATTATGGATTCGCTGAGGCTGACACTACTTATGGTAAGGTTGGTGTAAAGGTATGGATCTATAAGGGTGAAGTACTTCCAAAGAAGAAGAATGTGGAAGGAGGAGCTCAATAATATGTTAATGCCAAAGAGAGCGAAGCACAGAAAGCAGTTCCGTGGGAACATGGCTGGAAAGGCTTCAAGAGGAAATAAGATTGCATACGGTGAGTTTGGTATCGTTGCAATGGAGCCAGCTTGGATTAAGTCAAATCAGATCGAGGCTGCTCGTATCGCTATGACACGTTACATTAAGCGTGGTGGTAAAGTTTGGATCAAGATTTTCCCAGACAAGCCAGTTACTGCAAAGCCTGCTGAAACTCGAATGGGTTCAGGTAAGGGTACACTTGAATATTGGGTAGCTGTTGTTAAGCCGGGCCGTGTATTATTCGAGATCTCAGGAGTATCTGAGGAAGTTGCTAGAGAAGCACTTCGTCTCGCTACACATAAACTTCCTTGCAAGTGCAAGATAGTTTCCCGTGAGGATTTAGAAGGCGGTGAAGCATAATGAAGAATACAAAGTACGTAGAAGATTTAAAGAACACTTCAGTAGCAGAGCTCAACGCTCAGCTCGTAGAAGCTAAAAAAGAACTTTTCAACTTAAGATTCCAGAATGCTACAAACCAGTTAGATAACACAGCAAGAATTCGCGAAGTTCGTCGTAACATCGCTCGTATTCAGACTGTTATCACAGAAGCTGAGAAGAATGCGTAATAACGAAGAATCTTAATTATTTGAAAGGAGATCAAAGACGTGGAAAGAAACTTAAGAAAAACACGTACAGGTGTTGTTGTAAGCGACAAGATGGATAAGACAATCGTTGTTGCAATCCGTGACAATGTAAAGCATCCACTTTACAACAAGATCGTTAAGAAAACATATAAGCTTAAGGCTCACGATGAGAACGGCGACGCTCACATCGGTGATACAGTAAAGGTTATGGAGACAAGACCACTCTCTAAGGATAAGAGATGGAGACTTGTTGAAGTAATCGAGAGAGCAAAATAATTAAAGGAGGCTACTATAATGGTACAACAGGAAAGTAGATTAAAGGTAGCCGATAATACTGGAGCAAAGGAAATCCTTGTTATCCGTGTTATGGGTGGATCTACAAGAAGATATGCCAACATTGGCGACGTAATTACTGCTACCGTTAAAGATGCAACACCAGGTGGCGTTGTTAAGAAGGGTGACGTTGTTAAGGCAGTAGTTGTTCGTTCAGTAAAGGGTGCCCGTCGTAAAGATGGTTCTTATATCAAGTTTGATGAAAATGCTGCAGTCATCATCAAAGATGACAAGACTCCAAGAGGAACTCGTATTTTTGGACCTGTAGCTAGAGAGCTTCGTGAGAAGCAGTTCATGAAGATTGTTTCTCTCGCTCCAGAAGTATTGTAGGAGGAAGAACGAATGGCAACAATGAAAATTAAAAAGGGCGATACTGTTCGTGTCATCGCTGGTGGCGATGTTAACAACGAAGGTAAGGTTATCGCAGTAGATAAGAAGAATAACACCGTTACAGTTGAAGGTGTTAACATGGTTAAGCGTCATGTTAAGCCTAGCATGGCTAACCAGGCAGGCGGTATCATCGAGCAGGAAGCTCCTATCGATGCTTCAAATGTTATGTTACTTCATAACGGTCAGCCTACACGCGTTGGCTTCAAGATGGACGGAGATAAGAAAGTCCGTTTCGCTAAGAAGACTGGCGAAGTGATTGACTAATTGAAGAAAGGAGAACAGTTCGTTGAGTAGATTAAAAGATCAGTATCTTAATGATATCGTACCAGCAATGGTTGAGAAGTTTGGATACAAGAATATTATGGAAGTTCCTAAGATCGAAAAGATCGTTGTCAACATGGGTGTTGGCGAAGCAAAGGACAACGCAAAACTTCTTGAGTCTGCAGTCAAGGATATGGAAATGATTACAGGCCAGAAGGCAGTTACAACAAAGGCTAAGAATTCAGTTGCTAACTTCAAGATTCGTGAAGGCATGGCAATCGGATGTAAGACTACACTTCGTGGAGAGAAGATGTATGAGTTCGCAGATCGTCTCATCAACCTTGCACTTCCACGTGTACGTGACTTTAGAGGTGTAAATCCTAATTCCTTTGATGGCAGAGGTAACTATGCACTTGGTATCAAGGAGCAGATTATCTTCCCAGAAATCGAGTACGATAAGATCGACAAGACTCGTGGTATGGATATCATCTTTGTAACTACAGCTAAGACAGATGAAGAGGCTAGAGAATTACTTCGTTTATTCAACATGCCTTTCGCTAAGGAAGCATAGGAGGAAAGTTATGGCAAAGAAGTCAATGAAAGTTAAGCAGCAGCGCAAGGCTAAGTTTTCTACACAGGAATATAGCCGCTGCAAAATCTGCGGTCGTCCACATGCATACCTTAGAAAGTATGGTATTTGTAGAGTATGTTTCCGTGAGTTAGCTTACAAGGGTCAGATCCCAGGCGT
>JAFYYE010000245.1 GCA_017557715.1 Pseudobutyrivibrio sp. | reverse complement strand
ATCCTGAGCCAGGATCAAACTCTCATGTTAAAAGTTTAATTCCGAATCAGTATAAAACTGACTTGTTTACTAATAAAGGTTTCGTTTCATTAAGAAACTTAAATGAATTTCAAGGATACATGTTTTAAAAACTTGTATTAATTCAAGGTTTGTTTCACTGTTCAGTTATCAATCTTCGTTTGTTTCTTTTGCTCTGTGTGACTTGCTGTCCCTCAGTGCTCGATTATAATATCACCCTGTTCCCCCAGTGTCAACAGATTTTCTGTGATTTTTTAAAGTAAATCTATTTAAGAAAAACCCTTGATTTGTATGATTTGTGTGAATTTTATCAATTATTTTTACAATTAAAAAGGAGCTACCCAATATGTAGCTCCAAATCCTATGTTAATTAACAAGATAATGCATCTACTGCTTCTTTTACATTTGAAACGCCAATCACATGTATCCCATCTATATTATTAAGGGCTGATAGATTCGAATATGGCACTATAGCTTTCTTAAAGCCAAGCTTCTTAGCTTCGCGAACTCGCTGTTCAGCCATAGAAACAGATCTGACCTCGCCAGACAAACCTATTTCTCCAAAAATAATTGTATTTGCTTCAATTGGAATATCCTTTTCACTTGAATAAATAGCCATGGCAATTGCCAGATCAATAGCTGGCTCATTTATTCTCATTCCGCCAGCAATATTTACGTAAATATCCGAGCGTCCTAAAAATATCCCGCATGATTTATTAGCCTTTGTATCACGCATTCTTTCCAACACTGCAACCAAAAGATTAACCCTATTATAATCACATCCGGTGGCCATTCTTCTAGGAATCTCAAAAGCCGTCTTACTAACAAGTGATTGTATTTCAACAAGGATTGGTCTCGTTCCTTCCATTGCGCAGGTAACGATAGAACCTTCAGCATTTTCGGGACGTCCATCAAGCATTACAGCCGAAGGGTTCTTGACCTCCATCAGCCCAGTGTCCCTCATCTCAAATACACCTATTTCGTTAGTAGAACCAAAACGGTTCTTTACACCACGAAGTATTCTATAAGAAGCGTGTCTATCGCCTTCGAAGTACAATACCGTATCAACCATGTGTTCCAAAACCCTAGGTCCCGCCACGGTTCCTTCTTTTGTAACATGTCCAACAATAAATACAGCAATACCTTGGACCTTGGCTATTTCCATAAGTACACTTGTAGATTCACGAACCTGAGTAACTGAGCCTGGAGCTGAACCAACGGCTTCATTATACATGGTTTGAATTGAATCAATAATTAATACCGTAGGCTTCTCGCGCTCTACAACAGCCTTAATAGTATCCAGGTTTGTTTCGCAGAATAAATCAAGTTTATCATTAAACTGCCCAATACGGTCAGCACGAATCTTTATCTGTTGAAGAGATTCCTCCCCTGACACATACATAACATTAACGCCTGATTGACAAAGCAAACGACATGTTTGTAATAGTAAAGTAGACTTACCTATACCTGGATCACCGCCCACAAGAATCATAGAGCCGGGTACAATTCCACCACCAAGAACTCTATCGAATTCTTCTATATTAGTAGAAATACGATGTTCATTAGAAGCTGTGACATCAATAAGCTTTGTTGGTGTTACATCAGCAACCCTTGCTCTTGATTTTATTTTAGTTTTATCTACTATTTCTTCAACGAGGCTATTCCATGCTCCACAGGCTGGACACTGACCGGACCATTTTGAAGTCTCATTTCCACACTCCTGACAGAAAAAAACTGACACATTTTTCTTGGCCATTATTATTCTCCTTTACAAAAAATCTCCCCACTCATCAATGAATGGGAAGATTGATTAGGTAATTTTATGTTTATTAAATTCTCTTGACCTGAACATCCACCGGAACACCAGGATCAAGTTCTACAGAAAGATTGAGTTTTCCGCCAAGATTTGTCTTCATTTGGCCTGCACTACCACCTCCAACTGTAATAGCATACTCAGTCTCAGGCTCGAGCTCTAATGTAATCATAGCGTCTCCTTTGCCCTCAACAGTAAATGTCACCACATCTGAAGAACAATTAAACTTTTCAACTGCAGTGCCTGGTACGGACTCATAAACAAACATTCCATTTCTTTCAAGCTTGGTAATGTCTGCAAAAGTCTTTACCTTATACAAATCCCCTTCGTGTTTGTAATCCTCAAGCTTCTTTTTGTCAGCTAAGGTGTAATCGCCAAAGCTGATACTCCCATCTGCTTCGCTGCGAATTAACTCGCTAATAACAGCCATCCTTACTCCTCCTATGCCACTGCTTAATTGCAGATTGTCTTATGCAAATTATAGCAAAGGAATTTGGATTTAACAATAAATGACTGTGTTTAAATTGTTATTTTTCAAAAACAACAGTATCATTTTTAACCTTAGCTTTAACAGTGTCTCCAGACTTAAACTTGCCTGTAAGAATATCTTCCGCCATAACATCCTCGAGGGCTGTCTGAATCTTTCGACGGATAGGTCTAGCTCCATATTTAGGCTCATAAGCCTTCTCCACAATCCAAGTCTTAACAGTTACAGGGATTGTGACAGTAATATCCATCTGTTCTTTGCATCGTGCCACAAACTGCTTAACCTGAAGACCAGCAATTTGCTTCATGTCATCCTTTGTAAGAGCACGGAACACTATTGTTTCGTCTATACGATTTAGGAACTCTGGCTTGAAGATACGCTTAACCTCTTCCATTACGCCATTCTTCATGAACTCATAGTCCTTACTAGCATCTTCTTTTGAAGCAAAGCCAAGCTTTTTAGGCTCTATAATTGCCTGTGCTCCAGCATTAGATGTCATAATAATGATGGTATTTTTGAAATCCACCTTTCTTCCCTGAGAATCAGTAACATGACCATCATCCAAAATCTGCAAAAGAACATTAAACACATCAGGATGTGCTTTTTCAATCTCGTCAAATAAGATTACTGAATATGGATTTCTACGAACCTTTTCTGAAAGCTGTCCACCCTCATCATATCCAACATAACCAGGAGGTGATCCTATCATTTTTGAGACAGAATGCTTCTCCATATATTCACTCATATCAACACGAATCATTGATGATTCGGTGCCGAAAACAGCTTCTGCTAAAGCTTTTGAAATCTCTGTTTTACCTACACCTGTAGGACCAAGGAATAAAAAGGAACCAATTGGACGTCCCTTTTCTTTAAGACCAACTCGCCCTCTTCTAACAGCACGAGCAACTGCGGATACTGCCTCTTCCTGGCCGATAACTCTCTTATGTAAAATGCTTTCAATTTTTCTAAGACGAACAGACTCCTGCTCTGTAAGCTTTGCAACAGGAATCTTTGTCCACAATGCTACAACTTTGGCAACATCATTTTCTGTAAGGATAGCTGACTTTGGCTTACGTCTTCTAGAGGCTTTTTTATCTTCTTCCTCTTTTTTCTCAACAAGCTTATCCTTTTCTTTTTTAATTGCACTTGCCTGAGCAATATCGCCATCAATAATGGCCTGCTCCATCTCATCTGCAAGCTCCTGAATTCTAGCTACAAGAGTATCATCCTTGTGAACCTGTTTAACAAGTGAAAGCTTAAGCGAAGCAGCTGCTTCATCCATCAAATCAATTGCTTTAT
>JAFYYE010000244.1 GCA_017557715.1 Pseudobutyrivibrio sp. | reverse complement strand
TCGACACTTATGCCATTCGGTGGAAAGTATCAGCTTACAGAGACACAGGCTATGGTAGCTAAGGTTCCAGTAGCTGACGGCAAGACAGATGCAGTTACAATGATGGCATACGGCTTCAATCCATATGTCAGCGCATGGTCACCATACCACGGTTCACAGCTTGCAGTATTAGAGTCAGTAGCTCGTATTGTTGCAACTGGTGGTGATTACAAGAAGATTAGATTTACATTCCAGGAGTACTTCCGCAGAATGAGCGAGGATCCAAAGAGATGGAGCCAGCCATTCGCAGCACTTCTTGGTGCATATAAAGCACAGATGGAATTCGGACTTCCTTCAATCGGTGGTAAGGATTCTATGTCAGGAACATTCAACGAAATCGATGTTCCTCCAACACTTGTTTCTTTCGCAGTAGACGTGGCAAAGGAGCAGGATATTGTTACACCTGAGTTAAAGGAAGCAGGCGACAAGCTCTTCTTACTCAGAGTTCTTCGTGACAATTATGATCAGCCAAACTACCAGCAGGCAAAGGCAATCTTTGAGGTTGTTAGACAGATGGTTGAGCTTGGAAATATCAAGGCAGCTTACGCACTTGATGCTTACGGACTTGTACCTGCTGTTTCAAAGATGGCATTTGGTAACAAGCTTGGTGTTAAGCTTCACGATGCTTGTCAGGCAGTATTACTCTTTGGCTGTGTAATCGGAGATATCGTAGTAGAGGTTTCAGAGGATGGAGCACTTGCAATCATGAACGAGCTTGAGAAGCGCGGCCTTTCAGACTGTGGCTTCGAGGTTGGTGAAGTTACAGACGCTGCTACATTCACATATAAGGATGTAAAGATTCCTGTAGACGAGGCAATCGCTGCATGGACAGGCACACTTGAGAAGGTATTCAATACACGCAGTCATGAGGATACATCTCTTGTAGATACAGGTCTCTACGAGGAGAAGAACTTCTACATTTGCAAGAATAAGATTGCAAAGCCTAGAGTATTTATTCCAGTATTCCCAGGTACAAACTGTGAGTACGATTCAGCAAGAGCATTTGAAAATGCTGGTGCTATCACAAACGTAAAGGTATTCAAGAACCAGACAGCAGAGGATATCAGAGAATCAGTTGACGAGTTCTCAAGAGCAATTGCTCAGTCACAGATTGTTATGTTCCCAGGTGGTTTCTCTGCAGGTGATGAGCCAGAGGGTTCTGCAAAGTTCTTTGCTACCGCATTTAGAAATGAAAAGATGAAGGAAGCTATCCACGGACTTCTCAATAACAGAGATGGTCTTATGCTTGGTATCTGTAATGGTTTCCAGGCACTTATCAAGCTTGGTCTTGTTCCTTACGGCGAGATTCATACACAGAAAGAGGATGCTCCAACACTTACATACAACACAATCGGACGTCATATTTCAAAAATCGCATATACGAAGGTAGTCAGCAACAAGTCACCATGGCTTGCAGGCGCTCAGCTTGGTGAGACATATTGTTCACCAGCTTCTCACGGTGAGGGACGTTTCGTTGCATCTGAAGAGTGGATTAAGAAGCTCTTCGAAAATGGACAGGTAGCTACTCAGTACGTTGATGAAAACGGAAATCCTACAATGGATGAAGAGTGGAATATCAATGGAAGCTACTACGCTATTGAAGGTATTACCAGCCCTGATGGTAGAGTATTCGGAAAGATGGCTCATGCAGAGCGTAGAGGTGATGGCGTTGCATTAAA
This sequence comes from Pseudobutyrivibrio sp., assembly GCA_017557715.1. Taxonomy (GTDB): domain Bacteria; phylum Bacillota; class Clostridia; order Lachnospirales; family Lachnospiraceae; genus Pseudobutyrivibrio. Next base: position 64 of record JAFYYE010000244.1, on the reverse strand, counting down.
TATCTATGGTAATCAGAATATGAGATTATTCGAATCAGGCGTAGCGTACTTTAAGTAAAACGTA
>JAFYYE010000243.1 GCA_017557715.1 Pseudobutyrivibrio sp. | reverse complement strand
TAACAGAAATTCAAAACAATGGATTTAAGAAGGCATTTGTCGCATCTGATCCAGACCTTATCAAATTTGGAGTAACAGGAAAGGTTACAGACCTTCTTGATGCTGCGAAGATTCCTTATGAAATCTACTCAGACATCAAGCCAAACCCAACAATTGAAAATGTAAAGAATGGTGTTGAAGCTTTCAAGAAGTCAGGTGCTGACTGCATCGTAGCAATCGGTGGTGGCTCTTCTATGGATACTTCAAAGGCTATCGGTATCATCATCACAAACCCAGAGTTTGAAGATGTTCGTTCACTTGAGGGCGTTGCACCTACAAAGAACCCATGCGTACCTATCATCGCTGTTCCAACTACAGCTGGTACTGCTGCTGAGGTTACAATCAATTACGTTATCACAGATGTAGAGAAGGAAAGAAAGTTCGTATGCGTTGACACACACGATATGCCAATCGTAGCTATTGTAGACCCAGAGATGATGAGCTCAATGCCTAAGGGACTTACAGCTGCAACTGGTATGGATGCTCTTACACATGCTATCGAAGGATACACAACACGTGCTGCTTGGGAAATGACAGATATGTTCCATCTTGAAGCTATCCGTCTTATCTCTTCTAACTTACGCGACGCTGTAGAAAATAAGAAGTCTGGACGTGAGGGAATGGCTCTTGGACAGTATATCGCTGGAATGGGCTTCTCAAACGTAGGTCTTGGTATCGACCACGCTATGGCTCACACTCTTTCAGCTCACTATGACACACCACACGGTGTAGCCTGTGCTATGTTCCTTCCAATTTCTATGGAATTCAACCGCGAATATACAGGGGAGCGACTTCGCGAAGTAGCTAGAGCAATGGGCGTAGAAGGTGTTGATAATATGACACAGGAAGAATATCGTGATGCCGCAATCGCTGCAGTTAAGAAGCTTTCTGAGGATGTAGGAATCCCTACAACTCTTGATAAGATTAAAGAAGAAGACCTTGATACACTTGCAACAGATGCACTTAACGATGCTTGCTATCCAGGTAACCCACGTGAGGCTACAAAGGAGCAGGTAATCGAGATGTTCCGTATGCTTATGGCATAATCATAAAAGCTTAGGGTGACGAATCACCCTAAGCTTTTTTATATTCCATCTTGCGCAATAATCTAATTTGCAATTGATTAATCTTACTTTATTCAACATCCTGAAGAGCTGCAAAATCCTCTTCACCTGTACGGATCTTAACAACCTGCTCAACGTCGTAAACGAAGATCTTTCCATCACCGATGTGACCTGTGTAAAGTACCTTCTTAGCAGTTTCGATAACATCCTTAACAGGTACCTTGCAAACTACTACGTCTACACGAATCTTAGGAAGAAGTGATGGCTCTAAAGCGACACCTCTATAGTACTCAGGTGCACCCTTCTGAACACCACATCCCATTACGTGAGAAACTGTCATACCTGTAATACCAAGCTTAAGAAGTGCATTCTTGAGCTTCTCAAGATTACGCTCTTTACAAAGGATTTCTACCTTTGTCATACGAGGACGACCTGATGCTGTAATCTGTGAAGGAGCATATTCAACCTCTATAGCCTCCTCAGGAGTTGCAAGACCAGCTGCCTCAAGAGTTTCTGTAATAAGACTTGCTGTCTCCTCATCGTAGTCATCAGAATCAAAGTCATCATCAAGCATGTTGAAGCCTGAATATGCTGATGGAAGACCATGCTCAGTTCTATCAAGACCTACGATTTCCTCTTCTGCTGATGCACGAAGACCAATTGTTGCCTTAATTACTGAGAATGTAATTGTAATTGTGATTGCTGCCCAAGCACCTACAGTAAGTACACCGAGTAACTGTATTCCAAGTAATTTAAAACCACCACCATAGAAAAGGCCTACAAGCTCGCTGTCTGGAGCACTTGTTGTAGCAAAAAGACCAACAGCGATTGTACCCCAAATACCATTCATCATATGAACTGCTACAGCTCCTACTGGATCATCAACACGAAGCTTATAATCAAGAAGCCATACACCAAATACTACAAGGAAACCTGAAACTACACCGATTACAATTGCACCAAATGCATCTGTAACATCACAAGGAGCTGTGATAGCTACAAGACCTGCAAGGCTGGCATTAAGTGACATTGAAACATCTGGCTTGCCAAACTTAAGCCATGTATAAACCATTGTTGTTACTGTAGCAACTGCTGGTGCAATTGTTGTTGTAACAAAGATTGATGCCAGCTGCTCAAGTGATGTTGCTGCAGCACCATTAAATCCATACCAACCAAGCCAAAGAATGAATACACCAAGCGCTCCAATTGCAATGTTATGACCAGGGAAAGCATTTACTTTTGTAATATGACCCTTGCTATCTCTTGAGAATTTACCAATACGTGGTCCAAGAAGCTTTGCACCGATAAGAGCACAGATACCACCAACCATGTGAATTGCACAGCTACCAGCGAAATCGTGGAAGCCAAGCTGTGAAAGCCAGCCGCCGCCCCAAATCCAGTGAGCTTCGATTGGGTAAATCACAAGTGAAATGACACCAGAATAAACACAATAGCTAACAAACTTTGTACGCTCTGCCATAGCACCGGACACGATTGTAGCTGTTGTCGCGCAGAATACTAAGTTAAATACAAAGTTGCTCCAATCAAAGCTGGCATAATTAGTGAAGATTCCAAGTGTTGGTCTACCTACAAGTCCAAAGAGTGTATCCTCTCCTAACATAAGACCAAATCCTAAGAAAATAAACATTACAGTACCGATACAGAAATCCATTAAGTTTTTCATAATGATATTTCCTGTATTTTTTGCTCTGGTAAAGCCTGCCTCTACCATAGCAAAACCTGCCTGCATCCAGAAAACAAGTGCAGCGCCTATCAGGAACCACACACCAAATAATAAGCTTGAATACTCTTCCATAATACTTTCCTCCTAAATCATTTATTTAAAAAGGCGCACAGTTTGGTCTTTCTCCAAACTGTACGCCTTTGTACACATATTTTATTATTTTACTGAATAAAGAATTTCACCGTATGTTGGATATGGCCAGATATCACTTGGAACTACTGTCTCAAGCTCATCAACCACTTCTCTAAGTTCATTCATGTCTGCGAAGATTACATCGTGGTGGAACTTAGCAAGCTCATATGTATCAGAAAGCTTCTTTGCACCTTCGATATCCTTCTCAAGCTTTTCAAGTCTCTTATCCATTTCTGTTGTAAGCTTAGCAGCCTTTTCAAGATGCTTCTTTTCAACTGATGAATCAAC
>JAFYYE010000242.1 GCA_017557715.1 Pseudobutyrivibrio sp. | reverse complement strand
ATGTGGAAGATTTGTCAGGTGCAGTGGAAGTCATCGTATTCCCTAATAGCTACGACAGCGCCCGTTCATTTATTTCTGAGGGAAATAAAGTGTTCGTTAAGGGACGCGTGCAGGCAGATGAAGAAAAGGATGCCAAGCTTATTTGTCAGGATATCAAGAGCTTTGATGATTGTGGCAGAGAGGTGTGGATTCAGTTTGAAAACAAGTCTGCCTATGAATCTGCTGAAAAGCAGCTGGCTGATTGCATCCGCGACATGGATGGAAACGATAGCATCGTTATTTATTTAAAAGAGGAAAAGGCTAAAAAAGTTATGCCTCCAAACTGGAGTCTTATCGCTTCAGATGAAAATATCAAACTACTTTCTGACGCATTTGGTGAGCCAAATGTGAAAGTGGTAACAAAGAAGCTGTCTTTCGCGAAAAGATAACTAAAATATCACAAAAAATTTATTGAAAATGCATACGAAAGAAGCTAAAATAGATTGGGATTGTTTGAAAAGGGATACATTTAGGAGGAATAATCAAATGGCAGACAAGATTAAGACAATTGGTGTTCTTACCTCCGGTGGTGACGCACCTGGTATGAATGCGGCTATCCGTGCCGTTGTTCGTCAGGCTATTGCACGTGGTAAGACAGTTAAAGGAATTAGACGTGGTTACGCTGGTCTTCTTTCCGGCGAAATTATAGATATGAACGCACACAGCGTATCAGAGACTATTCAGCGTGGTGGTACTATTCTTCAGACAGCTAGATGTCTTGAGATGCTTAAGCCTGAGTATCAGGAGAAGGCAGCTCAGAATGCTATCGCAGCAGGTATCGATGGTCTCGTTGTTATCGGTGGTGACGGTTCATTCAAGGGTGCTCAGAAGATTTCTAAGTATGGCATCAATACAATCGGACTTCCAGGTACAATCGATCTTGATATCGCTTGTACTGAATATACAATCGGTTTCGATACAGCTGTAAACACAGCTATGGAAGCTATCGATAAGGTTCGTGATACATCTACATCACATGAGCGTTGCTCTATCATCGAGGTTATGGGTCGTGGAGCAGGTTACATCGCTCTTTGGTGCGGTATCGCAAACGGCGCTGAGGACGTTCTTCTTCCAGAGAGATATGATTATGACGAGCAGAAGCTTGTAAATCACATCATCGAGGGACGTAAGAAGGGTAAGCAGCACCACATCATCATTAATGCAGAGGGTATTGGTCACTCTACATCAATGGCTAAGCGTATCGAGGCTGCTACAGGTATCGAGACACGTGCTACTATCCTTGGTCACATGCAGCGTGGTGGTTCACCTACATGTAAGGATCGTGTTTACGCATCTACAATGGGTGCTATGGCAGTTGATCTTCTTTGCGAAGGCAAGACAAACCGTGTAGTTGGTTACCGTCATGGTGAGTTCGTTGATTTCGATATCGACGAGGCACTTGCTATGCACAAGGACGTTGATGAGTATCAGTATCAGATTTGCAATTCTTTGAACAATGATTACAAGTACAACTAATAATCAAATCAAAAATATAATGACACTTAATAAAAAAGCCAGAGAGCGTAAAGCTCAAAGGCTTTTTGTGGTTGAGGGAATAAGGGCGGTGGCAGAAGTACCAGCGTCTCTTTTGCATGCTATTTATTATGTGGAAGGCTTCGGAGCTTCTACTGATGGTCAGGCATTTATTTCTGACATATCAGCAAAGGCGCCAAAGGTTCCAATGGAAGAGGTAGCTAAGAAGGTTTTCGATTCCATGAGTGACACAGTCACACCTCAGGGAGTGCTTGCTCTTGTAAAGATGCAGGATTTCACACTTTCAGATGTGCTTGGCGCCGATTCTAGTAAGCCTGCACATATTGTTATTTTGGAATCTCTTCAGGACCCTGGCAATATGGGCACTATCATCCGTACTGCAGAGGGCGCAGGTGCCACAGGTATAATTATGAATGGTACCACTGTAGATATTTATTCTCCAAAAGTAGTTCGTTCTACAATGGGAAGCATCTTCAGAGTTCCTCACGTGGTAGTGTCTGATTTAGGCGAGACTATTGAGAAGCTTAAGGCAGAGCATGGAGTAGCTGTTTATGCAGCCCACCTAAAGGGCGAGAAATTCTACGACGAGTTTGATTACGCAGGCCCTACAGCATTTATGATTGGCAATGAGGGCAATGGCCTTACGGACGAGATGGCGGCTCACGCCACTTCATATCTCAAGATTCCTATGGAAGGCCAGCTGGAGTCACTTAATGCATCGGTGGCAGCTAGCATATTAATGTACGAAGCTTCAAGACAGAGAAGATGAGGTGTGTATATGAGAATATGGTTTAAATCATGGAAGGACAATCATCTCCTTCATGACCTTGTAATAGAAGACGATTCAGAGGAGACTCGCACACACAAGATTTTCAACGCAGTGGACAAAGCCAGCTACGAGTTCGATACTAGCAAGCCGGTATGGCTGGAATCCACTATCCGTGAGTTCAAGCGCCATGGAAAGGCTCGCTTCACTCAGGATAATTTTGTGGATGAGATTCCTTTTGATTACTTAGAGATACATGTACTTGATGAAGATTAGACTTCCCCTTGAGGGGCTGAGATAATGCTTTAGCATTATCTGCCACCCTGGCGAAGGGAAGGTGCCCGAAGGGCGGATGAGGTGTTAATGAACAAGTCAAAATCTATAGACTTACTAAATGGTTCCATCGGAAAAGGGATGTTTCAGTTTTGCATCCCTTTATTCATGGGTCAACTTTTGCAGCAGCTATACAACATAGCTGACGCTTGGGTTGTTGGAAATTTCGCTGAAAGTAATGCTTTTGCAGCTATTAGCTCTGGCGGCGCTTTGAGCTTTTTTATTGTGGGATTCTTTGGCGGAATGGGTGCCGGTGGCGGTATCATTATCAGCCGATATTTTGGAGCAGGCGACGATGAGAATATTCGCAAATCTATTCACAGCAATGTGCTTTTTGCGCTGATTTGCTCAGTGGTTGCCACACTTATTGGTGTCACATTAGTGCCAATAATGCTTAGAGTTATCGACACTCCAGCGGAAGTTTTGCCTTACTCGCTCACTTATTTCAATATTTATTTTGGTGGTATTTCCACCATCGTTTTATACAACGTATTTATGAACATAATGCGTTCCGTGGGAGATAGTTATCACCCACTTTTGTACCTGTTATTCTCATCAGTGTTGAATGTAGTTCTTGATGTGATTCTTGTAGCAGGCTTCCATCAGGGAGTTGTGGGTGCAGCAGTTGCCACTGTTGTTTCACAGGGGCTCTCGGCACTGCTTTGCTTTATAAGATTAATTCGAATAAAGGACAACACTGGAATCGTAATCAGGGATATATTCAGATGGCATCCAAGAATGATGCGTGAAATCGTAGTGCAGGGACTTCCTATGGGACTTCAGAATTCTGTTATTTCTATAGGAAATATTGTGGTTCAGAAGAACATCAACGCCTTCGGACCTCACGCCATGAACGGAATGGGAGCTTACTCAAAGATTGAAGGATTTGTATTCCTTCCAATCACAAGTATCTCTATGGCTATTCCTACTTTCATCAGCCAGAATCTTGGCGCAAGAAAGTATGACAGAGCTGTCAAAGGTGCCAGAATGAGTGTGATTGCAGGTGTTGTATTAGCCGAAGTAATCGGAATAGTTTACTACATTTTTGCAGACACAGCTCTGGGCTGGTTCATCAAGAACCCAGAGGATATTTCTTACGGACATATGCAGGTGGCAGTGTGCGCATTTTTCTATTGCCTGTTGGCGTATTCACACTGTGCAGCTGGTATCATGCGTGGCGCAGGCAAATCCATCGTACCTATGGTGACTATGCTTACCTTCTGGTGTGGAGTCCGCATCATCTACGTCACCACAGCGATACACTTCATACCGAAGTTCACCACCATCAGCTGGTGTTACCCGCTCACATGGAGCTGCTCATCCATCGTATTTACGATATGGCTCCTCACCTCCAACTGGCCACACGCGTATGATACTCAACACGTATGGGAATAGATTTAAGAAAGACTTAATAAATAGTTCGTGTATTTTGTGGTATAATAGGTACGGAAAAGAAATACGGGGAGGTGATTCAGTGGACATGAATATGTTTCCAGATGATGGTGTCAATTCCTGGAACACCGTCATGCTGTTGTATGAATCAGCTATAAAAAAGTTTCGTACCAAGGTTGAGATTTTAAATGATGAATTCCAACAGGTGCATCAATATAATCCAATAGAGTACATAAAGACAAGAGTGAAGACTCCAGAGAGTATCGTCAAGAAGCTCAAGAAAAATGGCTATGAGGTTTCCATCCCTAGCATGATTGAGCATTGTAATGATATTGCTGGTGTCAGAATCGTTTGCTCTTTTACTTCGGATATTTATCAGATTGCGGAGATGATTGGTCGCCAGACAGATGTTACTGTAGTTTCCATCAAGGACTATATTAAGAATCCAAAGGCGTCGGGTTATAAGAGCTACCATATGCTTGTTACCATTCCTATTTACTTGTCAGATAAGACAGTGGATACGAAGGTGGAGATTCAGATTCGTACTATCGGAATGGATTTCTGGGCCAGCCTCGAGCATAAGATTTATTATAAGTTCGAAGGTAATGCGCCAGATTACATCAGCCAGGATCTTCGCGAATGTTCCGAAATCGTTTCTATGATGGACACTAAGATGCTTCAGCTCAACAATGCTATTATGCAGACTAAGCGAGAAGAGGAAGAACGCGAACGCCACGCCAACGGGTGGCAGGAAAAGGTTGTCGAAGGAAATACGTTATAGTATGATAAGAACTGTCGGGTCGTAGAGCCCGGCAGTTTAATTTTGCAAAATAAAAATAGCTGGTAAGTCACAAGCTATTAGATTTCTTAAGCGAAGCTTTCTTTAGCTGAGCGGAGAAATACTAATGCTTGTGGCTGTAATCAGCGGGAGAGGACTTAAGGATGTTAGAAATTTTAAAGGCGATTTTATTTGGTATTGTGGAGGGAATCACAGAGTGGCTCCCAATTAGTAGTACTGGCCACATGATTCTCTTAGACGAGATTGTAAAGCTTAATGTTTCTGAGGAGTTTTACAGCATGTTCCAGGTAGTAATCCAGCTTGGCGCTATTCTTGCGGTAGTGATTATCTTCTGGAATAAGATTTGGCCATTTGGAAAGAAGGAGAATCATGCCCCACTTAGCAAGTCAGGTGTTGGCGCATGGATTAAGACAGATATCTTTGTTCTCTGGTTCCATATTTTGGTGTCATGTGTTCCTGCAGCTATTGTAGGTGTGCTTTGGGATGATTTGTTTGAGGAGCTTTTCTATAACCCAATATGTGTAGCCCTTGCACTTATTGTTTTCGGTGTGGCATTTATCATTGTTGAGACAAGAAAGCACGGCACCAATGCAAAGATTAATGCAGTTGCAGATATTACTTACATGACAGCATTTTTGATTGGTATGTTCCAGCTTATTGCAGCTATTTTCCCTGGTACATCACGATCAGGTGCCACAATCGTAGGGGCACTTATTATCGGAGTATCTCGTACAGTTGCAGCTGAGTACACATTCTACCTTGCAATTCCTGTAATGCTTGGTGCCAGCCTTCTTAAGATTGTAAAGTTTGGACTTAGCTTCACAGCAATGGAGGCAGTAATCCTTGTTGTTGGTATGGTGGTTGCATTTGTAGTTTCAATGTTTGTAATCAAATTCCTTATGGATTACATCAAGAAGCATGATTTTAAGGTGTTCGGTTGGTATAGAATCGTTCTTGGAATCATCGTACTTGTATGTGGATTCGTTGGATTAATTTAATAGTTAAAAAATAATAAGAGCCAGCTCATTTGAGCTGGCTCGATTTGTCTTTATTAAGATTTATTCTGGGAATGTTTCTGCAAGATTGCAGATAGTCTTTACGCACATTTCTTCACCAAGTGTGCCGCTGTCCAAGATTACATCGTATTCACGGAAGTCACCCCAGTTTTTATCTGTGTAATACTTGTAGTAAGTCTTGCGCTGCTTGTCTTTCTTAGCAAGGCGTTTTTCAATGCTGACATTTTCAATATTCTCGTAGCGATCTAACACACGTTGCTTACGGTGCTCCATATCTGCGTGAATCATTACGTTCATGCAGCGGATACCTTCTTTACGAAGAATATAATCTGCACAACGACCTACGATTACGCAAGGTCCTTTGTTGGCACAATCGAGAATAACTTTTTTCTGAGCTATAAATATCTCATCCTGTGGACTTTGAAAATACATTGTTCCAGCAGCAGAAATATCAAACCACATTGCTGTTGAAGAAGTATATTCACCTTGAGTTTCGATAAGCTCTTTGGCGTATCCACTTTCTACAGCAACTCTATTAACGATTTCACCGTCATAAAATGGAATATTAAGCTGCTTTGCAACAGCTTCACCGATGCTATGACCACCGCTGCCAAATTCTCTGGATATAGTTATTACAGGATACATAGTGGT
>JAFYYE010000241.1 GCA_017557715.1 Pseudobutyrivibrio sp. | reverse complement strand
GGCAATTGCAAAGGCCGAGAAGCTTGAGGCAGATGAGGATGGCTATAAGGAATTTATCCAGGGTGTGCTTTCTTCATCAGGAGCATCAGATGAGACTAGCTTCTACGAGGTTTACACAGTGGATGGCTACACAGGAGAGAGATATTTCCGTCAGGCATATCTCACACAGAAAGCCCTTGATTTATGCGTAGACAGTGCAAAGTACACAGGTGCGCCAGCTGTGGCAGAGTAAGACTAAAAGGGGCTCAAACAGGAAATACTTTATATTTTACATAACCTGTAGTATAATTTATTAATCTTAGGGTTACTGTGAGTAGTAGCTGTTTAAAGAAAAGGAGATACATTATGGAACACATTAAAACATTAAATACTGCAAGATTACAGAACACTGTTAAAGAAGGCGGATGTGGCGAGTGTCAGACATCATGCCAGTCAGCTTGCAAGACTTCTTGCACAGTTGGTAACCAGAGCTGTGAGCACTCTAAGTAATTGCTCATTATTTAACAAGTAATATTTTGGCGCAGACCGGTCCCTACTGATTTTTGGTAGGGAACGGTCTATTGTGCGTTTATGAAAGGACATTTTTTTAGTGATACACCAGTTTAAAAACAATGGATATAACATTGTAATTGATGTTAACAGTGGTGCAATCCACGTAGTAGATGAAATCACTTACGATTTTCTTGCTCTCTGGCAGGAGCAGGGAGGGGATGCAGCACTTGCTCAGATGAAGAGCAGCCATCCAGAAGTTTCTGAGACAGAGCTTTCAGAAATCAAATCAGAAATCGAACAGCTCATTTCCGAGGGAGCATTATTTACAGAAGATAATTACGAGCCAAGGATTGTTGATTTTACAGCACGTCCTACAGTTGTTAAGGCTCTTTGCTTACATATAACTCACGATTGCAACCTTGCTTGCAAGTATTGCTTTGCAGAGGAGGGTGAGTACCACACAGGAAAGCGCGAGCTTATGACTTATGAGGTTGGTAAGCAGGCACTTGATTTCCTTGTTGCTAATTCAGGCAGCAGAAGAAATCTTGAGGTTGATTTCTTCGGTGGCGAGCCACTTATGAACTGGCAGGTAGTTAAGGATTTAGTAGCTTACGGTCGTTCAATCGAAAAAGAGCACAACAAAAACTTCAGATTTACACTCACCACTAATGGTGTTTTGTTAAATGACGAGATTCAGGAATTTGCTAACAAAGAGATGGCTAATGTAGTTCTTAGCTGTGATGGCCGTCCAGAGATTCACAATCTCATGCGCCCATTCAAAAAGGGAGCACCAAGCTACGAGCTTGTTATGCCAAAGTTCAAAAAGCTTGCAGAATCGCGTAATCAGGATAAGTACTATATTCGTGGTACTTTCACACGTAACAATCTTGATTTCTCTAAGGATGTTATTCATCTTGCAAACGAAGGGTTCAAGCAGATTTCTGTAGAGCCAGTAGTTGCACAGGAAACAGATGATTACGCAATTCGTGAAGAAGATTTACCAAAGCTTTTCGATGAGTACGATGCACTTTGTGCGGAAATGATGCGTCGTCAGGGCACACCAGAGGATTTCAACTTCTTCCACTTTATGATTGATTTGGAAGGTGGTCCTTGTGTTTACAAGCGTCTTTCAGGTTGCGGTTCAGGAACAGAGTATATGGCTGTTACACCTACTGGTGAGCTTTATCCATGTCACCAGTTCGTTGGAAATACAGATTTCTGTCTTGGAGATGTATTCAACGGCGTTAAGAAGAAAGATGTAGTTAATGAGTTTAAGCATTGCAATGTTTATGCAAAGGAAGAATGTAAGAACTGCTTTGCAAGATTCTATTGCAGTGGTGGTTGCGCAGCAAATGCATTTAATTTCACAGGAAGCATCCTTGGAAATTATCATGTAGGCTGTGAGCTTCAGAAAAAGCGTGTTGAATGTGCAATTGCCTTAAAGGTACACAACGCAGAAGTAAACGAAACAAAAGAGGCATAGCCTCTTTTAATCAGCGGCGGCTGATAAATATATAGAAATAGGAGAATAAAAATGAAACGTTTAAAAAAGGGACAGGGGATTGCCTGGCTTGTTGCGTTTGTAGTAATTCTTGGATTACTTGGTTACTATGCAGCAACAGTTATCACAGGCACAATTAAGGAAAATGATGACAGCTTAAAGCTTGGTCTTGATCTTGACGGAGGTGTCAGCATTACATATGAGGCAGTTGGAGACAAGCCTTCTGATGAGCAGATGGCAGACACAATTCTTAAGCTCCAGCAGCGTATTGAGAACGACCTTGGCGAGGAAAGCTCAACAACAGAGGCAAATGTATATCGCGTAGGCGATGACAGAATCACAGTTGAGATTCCTGGCGTTTCAGATGCTAATGCGTTATTGGAGGAGTTAGGAACTCCTGGTACACTTTACTTCATCGCTCAGAAAGATAGCGAGGGAAATGAGAACTATTCATATGGTGAGAACGGATATCAGTTAAACTACGACATCCAGGATCTTATCGATAATGGTTCAGTTATATGTACAGGTAAAGAGGTTACAGCAGCTCAGGGTAGAGCACAGCAGGATCAGACAACAAGTGCTACAAAGTACGTTGTTACACTTCAGTTCAACGACGAAGGCACAAAGGCATTTGGCGATGCTACAACAGTAGCAGCTATCGCTGGCGAGACAATTGGTATTTACTATGATGGCGAATTCGTTTCAGTACCAAAGGTAAATGAAGCAATCACATCTGGTAACTGCGAAATCTCAGGTATGTCTTCAATGGAAGAAGCTGACAAGCTTGCTTCTTATATCCGTATCGGTGGTCTTGATATCGAGCTTCAGGAGTTAGAGTCACAGGTTGTTGGTGCTCAGCTTGGTGCTGATGCTCTTAGAACATCACTTATCGCAGCAGGCGTAGGTCTTGTACTTGTAATGGTATTCCTTATCGTTATGTATCTTGTACCTGGTGTTGTTTCATCACTTGCACTTGCACTTTATACAGTAATGCTTATCAGCATTCTTAAGGCATTTGATATCACACTTACACTTCCAGGTATCGCTGGTATGATTCTTTCAATTGGTCTGGCGGTTGATGCTAACGTTATCGTATTTGCTCGTGTACGTGAGGAGATTAAGAACGGTCGTCCAGTAGTTTCATCTATTGAGGCTGGTTTCTCTAAGGCACTTTCAGCAATCCTTGATGGAAACATTACAACACTTATCGCAGCAGCAGTTCTTGGAGTTCTTGGTTCAGGTACTGTAAAGGGATTTGCTATAACACTTGCACTTGGTGTTGTTTTATCAATGTTTACAGCACTTGTAATTACAAGAATTCTTATCAACGCTTTCTATGCACTTGGTGTTCGCGACCCTAAGGCATATGGTAAGGCAAAGGATCCTTCAAAGTTTGACTTTGTTGGCAAGAAGGCAATCTTCATTGCAATTTCAGTTGCAATTATCGCAGCTGGTTTCATCACAATGGGAGTTTTCAAGGCTAAGAGTGGTGCAGGATTAAATTACTCACTTGAGTTCCTTGGTGGTACATCAACAACAGTTGATTTCAACGAGACATATTCACTTGCAGATTTAGATGCAAAGGTTGTTCCAGTTATCGCAGATACACTTGGTGTTAGCGAGGGAAGCATCCAGACAACAACAGTAGACGGAAGCAACCAGGCAATCTTCAAGACACGTACACTTTCACTTGAAGAAAGAACAACACTTAACGAAATGTTTGAGAATCAGTTCAGTGTTAAGGAAGAGTCAATCACTTCACAGAGTATTGGTTCTACAATCTCAGGCGAGATGCGTAGCCAGTCTACAATCGCAGTTTTAGTTGCAGTATTCTGCATGCTTGTATATATTTGGTTCAGATTCAAGGACATCAGATTTGCTTCTTCAGCAATCATCGCCCTTGTACATGACGTACTTATCGTACTTGCACTTTATGCATTTGCTAGAATCTCAGTTGGTTCTGCATTTATTGCATGTATGCTTACAGTTATTGGTTACTCAGTCAACGATACAATCGTCGTATTCGACCGTATCCGTGAGAATCACATGGCTGTTAGAACAGAGAATGCCGAGACACTTAAGGCTCTTTGTAACGAGTCATTGGCTCAGACACTTTCACGTTCTATTTCAACATCAATCACAACAGCAATCATGGTATTTATGCTTCTCATCCTTGGTGTTTCATCAATCAGAGAGTTCGCACTTCCACTTCTTGCTGGTGTAATTGCTGGTACATATTCATCAATCTTTATCGCAACACAGCTTTGGTACATCTTTAAGCTTAAGTTTGCTTCAAAGAATTAAGATTAGAACTAGGAGATAAAACATGATAGACATTAAGTTTTTACGTGAGAATCCAGATGTAGTTAAGGAAAACATCAAGAAAAAGTTTCAGGAGCACAAGCTTGGCCTCGTAGATGAGGTCATTGAGCTTGATGACAAGAGACGTGCTACACAGCAGCAGGCTGACGACATGAGAGCAAAGATGAATCAGGCTTCAAAGCAGATTGGTGCTCTTATGGGACAGGGCAAGAAGGAGGAGGCTGAGGCTGTTAAG
>JAFYYE010000240.1 GCA_017557715.1 Pseudobutyrivibrio sp. | reverse complement strand
GAAGATATCGAGGGTGAGGCTCTTACAACTCTTATTCTCAACAAGCTTCGTGGAACATTTAACGTAGTTGCTGTTAAGGCTCCAGGTTATGGTGACAGACGTAAGGAAATGCTTCAGGATATCGCTATCCTTACAGGTGGACAGGTAATCTCTGAGGAAGTTGGTCTTGAGCTTAAGGATGCTACATTAGATCAGCTTGGTCGTGCTAAGTCTGTAAAGGTTAATAAAGAAAATACAGTTATCGTTGATGGTCTTGGCGATAAGGCTGCAATCGAGTCTCGTGTTGCACAGATTCGTGGTCAGATTGATGAGACTACTTCAGAGTTCGATAAGGAAAAGCTTCAGGAAAGACTTGCTAAGCTTGCAGGCGGTGTTGCAGTAATTCGCGTTGGTGCTGCTACAGAGACTGAGATGAAGGAAGCTAAGCTTCGTATGGAAGATGCTCTTAACGCTACACGTGCTGCAGTTGAGGAAGGTATCATCGCAGGTGGCGGAAGTGCTTATATCCATGTTCAGAAGAAGGTAGCTGAGCTCGCTGATTCTCTTTCAGGAGATGAAAGAACAGGTGCAAATGTTATTGTTAAGGCTCTTGAGGCTCCACTTTTCTACATCGCTGCTAATGCTGGTCTTGAAGGCTCAGTTATCATTAACAAGGTTCGTGAGTCAGAAGAGGGTGTAGGCTTTGATGCTTATAAAGAAGAGTACGTAAACATGGTTAAGGCAGGTATCCTTGATCCAGTTAAGGTTACAAGAACAGCTCTTCAGAATGCTGCTTCTGTTGCATCAACACTTCTTACAACAGAGTCAGTTGTAGCTGATATTAAGGATCCAGCTGCTGATGCAGCCGCTGCTGCAGCTGCCGCAGGCGGAATGGGTGGTATGTACTAAAATTCACGTTTTGGGTTTTAATTCACCGCTGATTATGGTAATATAATCAGCGGTGCTTTTTATTTTTTAAAGAGGTGAATTATGAATAAAGTAGCGATACTTACAGATAGTAACAGTGGCATTACTCAGGCTCAGGCCAAAGAACTTGGCATTTTTGTTGAGCCAATGCCTTTTTATATTAATGGACAATTATATTATGAGGATATTGATCTTTCTCAGGATGAGTTTTACGAAAAACTCACTCAGGGAGGAGAGATTACAACTTCAATGCCTATCACAGGTAATTTAATGGATAACTGGGATAGGATTCTTGAGGATTATGATGAGTTGGTTTACATCCCAATGTCATCAGGTCTTTCATCTTCTTGTGCTACAGCAAAGATGCTTTCAGATGATTATGATGGAAGGGTTGTCGTTGTAGATAATCAGCGTATTTCAGTTACACAGAAGCTTTCTGCTTTAGAAGCTAAGAAGCTTGCAGATATGGGTAAGAGTGCACAGGAAATCTGTGATGCTCTTATGGAGAATAAATCATTATCTACTATTTATATCACAGTTGATACTTTGGAATACTTAAAAAAGGGTGGACGACTTACACCTGCTGTTGCAGCTATAGGTTCATTACTTAAGATTAAGCCAGTACTATCTATCTATGGCGAAAAGCTTGATAAGTACAGCATGGCACGTACTGTAAAAGCTGCTAAGCAGACAATGATAGAAGCTTTAAAAAAGGACATGGCGGATGTTCTTCATACAGACAATTTAGATGATGTAGTTATTTCTGTAGCTCACACTCAAAACCAGGAGGCGGCTGAGAAGTTTAAAGAAGAGCTGCTTCAAGAATTCCCTGGAAAAGAGATTTGGGTGGATCCGTTATCATTATCGGTTTCTTGTCATATTGGACCAGGTGCACTTGCTTGCACAGTCACAAAGAAACTGATTGATATAGAATAATTTCTTGAATTTTTAGGAGGATTGTTATGGTAAAAGCAGTTGTTGGCGCCAATTGGGGCGACGAAGGAAAAGGAAAGATTACAGATATGATGGCCGCAAAGGCAGACATTATTGTACGCTTTCAGGGAGGAGCTAATGCTGGTCACACTATCGTAAATAATTACGGT
>JAFYYE010000239.1 GCA_017557715.1 Pseudobutyrivibrio sp. | reverse complement strand
TTCTATTTTATGTGGCTGGATGTGTCATAGCTTATTTTGCCCACACAGATTACAACATGGTTGGCGTAGCCACAATCGTTATGATGTATTGTTGTCGTGGAGAGGATTTAAAAAAGCGTCTTCTTGCTTTTGGAGCAGGTGTTGCAATTTTGACTCTTGGATGTGGAACGATGGAAGCTTGGGCATTTCTTATGCTCATTCCAGTGGCGCTTTACAGCGGAAAGCGCGGAAGCTCTTCAAAAATTATTCGTTACGCATTCAATTATTTTTATCCATTTCATCTTTTAATAATTGGTATTGTCAGAGCTATTCTATTGTGATAGAATACTGAAAGTTTAAGCAAGATTCTATTTATTATATAGAACACGTAAACTTAATCATTATATCAAGGGAGGAAATGTATGAATAATCATGCACCTATTAAGGATGCCTCGACTCTAGGTATTCCGAAAATGCTCATCTTAGGTCTTCAGCATTTATTTGCAATGTTTGGAGCCACTATTTTAGTTCCTATTCTCGTCAATAATTATTTCAATGGCGAAGGTCTTTCAATTCAAGTTACTTTATTTTTCGCAGGTGTCGGCACCTTATTTTTCCATTTTTGTTCTAAGTTAAAAGTTCCAGCATTCCTTGGTTCCTCATTCGCTTTTCTCGGAGGATTCCACACAGTAGCTAATTTAAATACAGGTATTTTTGCCAACATGACAATGGGTGAAAAGCTTCCATATGCATGTGGCGGTATTGTTGTTGCAGGTTCACTTTATTTGATTCTTGCACTTATTATTAAGTTTGTTGGTATCAACAAGGTTATGAAATTTCTTCCACCAGTTGTTACTGGTCCTATTATTATCTGTATCGGCCTTTCACTTGCGCCATCAGCAATTACAAATGCTTCACAGAATTGGCTTCTTGCTATAATCGCACTTTCAGTAGTTATCATCTTTAATATTTGGGGAAAAGGACTTTTCAAAATCCTTCCTATTCTCATGGGCGTTGTAATTTCATATGCATGTGCACTTGTATTTAATGCACTTGGCATGACAAATGCAGACGGTAGTGCAATCCTTGATTTTGCAGCTGTTAACGAGGCAGCATGGGTTGGCTTACCAGATTTCTTCATCTGCAAGTTTAACATTTCGGCAATTCTTGTTATGGCTCCAATCGCTATCGCAACAATGATGGAGCACATTGGTGATATGTCAGCAATCTCTGCTACAGTAGGAGAGGATTTGGTTGCAGATCCTGGTCTTCACCGCACACTTATCGGTGACGGTTTTGCTACAGCACTTTCAGCATTCTTTGGTGGCCCAGCTAACACTACTTACGGTGAGAACACTGGCGTACTTGAGCTTTCAAAGGTTCACGATCCAAAGGTAATCAGAATTGCAGCAGTTTACGCTATTGTGCTTTCATTCATTCCTAAGATGGCAGACGTGATTGGCACAATGCCTAGCGCAATCGTTGGTGGAATTAGCTTCATGCTTTATGGTATGATTAGTGCAATAGGAATTAGAAATGTGGTTGAAAATCATGTTGATTTCACACATTCTAGAAACCTTATTATTGCAGCAGTTATCTTAGTTTGCGGTCTTGGTTTCTCTGATGGTCTTACATTTACAGTAGGTTCAACAGACATTACACTTACAAGCCTTGCAATCGCTGCAATCGCAGGAGTTGTTCTCAACGCGATTATCCCTGGTAGAGATTACGAGTATGGTAATCCGGATAGATATAGATTTGATAAAGAGGGATGGTAAAGTGCAGTTTTATTATGCAATCTATGATTGCATAATGAAATTGCTGTGAGCCCCTTGCCGGAGGCAATTTTAAATGGGGCGAACCACCTTGTTATTATAGAAAGTTATTTAGGAGGAATCTAATTAATGGAAAAGTTAGATAACG
>JAFYYE010000238.1 GCA_017557715.1 Pseudobutyrivibrio sp. | reverse complement strand
CCTTTACTTCTGTGACAAGCTCAAATGTAGTGTCGCCACCATCCCAATTGTTCTCAATATAATTCTGAAGCGCTGATGCAGATTCTGCTATCTGAACTACAACGCCTGCTCTTCCTTCGTGGAAAACGAACTGGCCATTTTCGCGAGTCAGATAATCATCACTTGCATCATCATTTACCTGTGAAGATGCATTACTAAGGAATAATTCAATGCCAGCTCTGTCTGCTCCTAAAGAAAGTGGAAAATCCTTTCCTCTTCCTTCCTCCAAATCCTTGCTGGCCTTGTAGCGCTCAGCGAAATTTCCTGAGGTGCCATATGTAGCAGCCTTTTCAAGAACATCTGCATTCTTTGCTCCGATGCAAAGATCTGCGCCTGTAGCTGTAAACGTCTGGCCGTTAGCTGATAGTGTAAATACTGCGCTGTCATAATCTGAGAAGTAGTTATTCACAACATCCTCAGCTTCTGTAACAGTTTTCCCTGATACATCTGTACCACCGATGCTGATTCCTTTTGGAATGATTCGATTGTCTGTGACAACCTCTTCTGCAATTGATTCTGCTTCTTCGTTGGCTAATTCCTCATCGGAAACCTCCTCCGCCAAAGCAGTGAGGGGTGAAGCCATAATCATAGTTGATGCTAATAATAAAGATACTATAGATTTTTTCATAACAATAACGCCTCGTTATTTGACTTTATATTTTGCAAAATTTAAAATTATATTATAAATGCAGCCGCGATAGTGGTGATGAGCATACTAAGCACAACAATCACTAAAACAATGCTGGCAATGATCTGATGTTTTTTACTACGTTTCATAATAACACCTCGTAAAAGCAAAGGAGTAAACCTATGCATTTTGGATTTCCTATTTTACCTTTTTTCTTATTATTTCTTATATTTTTAACTGTTAGATATAGTAAAATCGCCACTAAGCGAAAACAGCAGGAGGAAGAATTCTGGGCTAAGGAGCGCCAGGCTAATATCACACCTGCAAAAGATATATCTAATCTAAGATATATTACCATTCCACTAGAGAAATTTCCATTAAATTTTAGTACTGATGAGGAAGTTATTGAAATAGAGAATGAGCTAAAAGATTTAGCTACCCATCGGCTTCTAAACCTTGATGGAATCAGCAACACCGACTTAAAACTCACCTATGGTGTGCCTAACTTTGAAACCATGAGCCGCATTGGTGAGGATTTCGACAGAGTCTGTATTCTATTAAATAAATATGCGAAGGCTCTTTTTGAAGAAGAACGCTACGATGATGTTATTAATGTACTAGAATTTGCTGTAGGCGTTGGCACTGATATTACTGAAAGCTATACTATGCTAGCTCAGTGCTACCGATTAAAAGAAATGGAAGCTAAGCTTGATTTACTTAAGAATCAGGTTGAACAAAGCTCCTTGTACTTAAAGGATTCTATTTTGGAAAAAATATCATAACAATATAAAAGGACCAGTCCACAAAGTTAAGTGAACTGGTCCTATTCTTTTCTCTATGCGTTCTGGTCTTTCTTATCTTTGATGTCCTTGCTTACTTTTCCTATTCCAAGAATTCCTGCTAACGCACCAAGGAATGGTAATGTTGTTCCATTCCAGTTTTTCTCAGGTGCTGTACCCTCGATTCTGGCTTTGGCAACTTCCTGTTCCCCAATTGTAACGGGTGAAACAGTATCCTCTGGCTCCTCTAAATCCATTACTGCAAGTGGTGGCTGAACCTCACTAATAGGTTCCACTGTAGCCTGCTGCACTCTAATGTTTGAGACAACTGGTGACTGCTGTTCAAAGTTTTCTTCAACCTGCACACCAGCTGTTGGTGCTGTAACAACGTTATCAATTGCCATTGCAGTTGGCGCTGATACTGAAGCCGATACATTCTGAACTGTTCTAACATTAACGCTAGCAACGCTACTAGTACTTGCATTAGCCGAAGGTGCAGGTGCCGCAGGAGCCGCACTTCCTTCATCGTCATCTGTATCAGTAAGAGTTGCTATAATACCTGCAATCTTTTCCTTTAAAGCTGCAATAGTAACCTTATATCCAGCTATTTCCTCATCCTTTGCGTTATAGATTTCCTGATAGCCTGTCTTATTAGTATTGTGCTGAGTTATTTCGTCATTTAACTGACCCTTCTGAGTTACAAGGGATGTAATCTGATCTTTTAAGTTTTGAATGGTTGAGGTTATAGCAGATAATTCATTGAGCAGAGTCTGTTTTGCAGCTACCAAACCATCATGTTCAGTTGTAAGAGTATTTTTCGTGTTAGTATAATTATTAACTTCGGCTGTACGCTCACTAATTGTAGTATTGTAGCTATTAACCTCTTGCTGCTTTGTCTCAACTGTTGCAGAAAGAGTATCTATCTCATCTTGTAAAGTCTGGATTTCTATTGGGATGTTCTTTCTATTATTAACATCCTCTGTATATTGTTCACGTGTATAATGATCCGTTCCTTTTGCGGTTTCCCCCTCCTCAACATACCAACCTGTACGATTAGCATAATAATATGTTACCTTATTAAATGTAGCGTTCTTATGATAAAGATCCTTTTCAGCCTGAGATAAATTATTATAATCTGCCTTTACAAAATAGATGTAATCTGTTGTATTTTCACCTTCTAGATTTGAATAAGTAGGAATCTTTGCTAAGATATTAATTCCACCGAAATTTTCTACCAACTCAGGAGTATTATCGTGATTAACATCGGTGGTAAACATGGATTTTCCATTTAAATCACAGGTAACATAGTCAAAATATTTTTCCCGCAATACACCCTGTGTATTTACATATCTTACGCAATAATGGCTGTTGTAATACTCGCTCAAGCCATT
>JAFYYE010000237.1 GCA_017557715.1 Pseudobutyrivibrio sp. | reverse complement strand
TGATGAGTTCGAGCAGGTACTTTTAGCATTTAAAGAGCACGCTTCAGAGCTTCAGAAGGAATTCGGTATTGATGGTGACATCATTCCTATGTCTTGCATCGTAAACGATCAGGATCCAAACCTTCTTACAAACGGTTTTGGCGATGGTATCGGTGATGTAGATATGGGTCAGCATATTGCAGTAACAGATGACAAGAAGGTTATTTGTACAGCAACAACTGATGGTTTCAGAAAGGGTACAGAATGGCTCCACAAGCTTTACGCTGAAGGCCTTATCGACCCAGAGTGCTTTACTCAGGATTGGGCTACATACGTAGCAAAGGGTAAGTCTCACAGATATGGTGTTTGCTTCTCTTGGGATGTTGCTAACATCGATAACATCACAGATTATGTACCACTTAAGGCTTTAAAGGCTGATACAGTAAACGTTACACCTCAGAACGGTTCATTTACATCAGGTTTCGACAGAGGTCGTTGCGTAATCACAAGTGTATGTAAGAATCCTGCATTCGTTTGCGCTTGGCTTGACAAGATGTACGATCCATTCCAGTCTCCACAGAACAACTGGGGAACATATGGTGAGGACGATGATTTCGATATCTTTGAATTAGGCGAGAACGCTGATGGCGAGAAGATGCTTAAGCATGCACCACTTGGTGATGCTTCTCCAGTAGAAGTACGTGAGGCTGAGTGTGTTGGTGGTCCTCTTGCAATCTTAGATGAGTACTATGGAAAGTACGTAACTTGCCCAGATGATGCTCAGTATCGTCTTGATTGGATCAAGGATTACTATACAGATGATATGCACGGCAAGTATGTATACCCACGTGTATTTATGAACTCTGAAGATACAGAGAAGCTTTCAGCAATTCAGGCAGACTTAGTAAGCTACCTTAACTCAAGCAAGGCTGAGTTCATCAGAGATGGTATCACAGATGATTCTTGGAATGCATACCTCAAGCAGGTAGATGATTATGGTGTAGCAGAGTACCTTGATATTTATCAGAAGTACTTTGACGATTTCTACGCTAACTAAAAGTATTTTGTGGGCGCTTTTATAAGTTGCCCACAAAGTTTTTATAAACAAGCTATAACTTAGGAAGGAATTTAATTAACTATGAACAGTCAGACTCTTCGCGAAGCAAGAAAATACGAAGAAGCACAGGAAAAACTTATTGCAAAAGAAACCCGACCAAAGTTTCATTTAACACCACGTGTTGGTTGGATGAATGATCCAAATGGTCTTTGCTATTATGAAGGCAAATATCACATGTTTTATCAGTATCATCCATATGATGCTCACTGGGGCCCAATGCACTGGGGTCATGCAGTAAGTACTGATTTACTTCATTGGGAGTTCCTTCCTGCAGCTTTAGCTCCAGACGAATTCTATGATAAGGATGGAGTATTTTCTGGAAGCGCTATTACACTTGAGGATGGTAGACATCTTCTTATGTACACAGGTGTTATGAAGCGCACAGTAGAAAATGGACAGATGAAAGAATTCCAGACACAGTGTGTTGCTGTTGGTGATGGAATTGATTATGAAAAATACGAAAACAACCCAGTTATTAATGCTGATTTGATTCCAGAGGGATCTAGCAAAACTGATTTCAGAGATCCAAAGATTTGGAAGAAAAAGGATGGCACATACAGAGTATTAGTTGCTAACCGTGCAGCAGATGGCAGCGGACAGCTCTTATTATTCAAGAGTAACGATTGCTTTAAATGGGAATTTGAAAAGGTTTTCGCGTCTAATAAGGGGAGATATGGTCTTATGTGGGAATGCCCTGATTTCTTTGAATTAGATGGCAAGGGTGTTCTTCTTACAAGCCCACAGGATATGCTTCCAGAAGGCTTCGAATTCCATAATGGTAATGGAAATATCTGTATTATTGGTGGATATGATGATGCTACTGATTCCTTTACAGAGGAAAAGGTTCAGGCTGTAGATTATGGTATCGATTATTACGCTATGCAGACTGTTGAAATGTTAGATGGCAGACGTGTAATGATTGGCTGGATGCAGAACTGGGATACAGCAGGTGCTCACGACGCCAGAGAGCCTTGGTTTGGACAGATGGCTCTTCCAAGAGAAATCTCTATCAAAGATGGAAGATTACGCCAGTGGCCAATCAAAGAATTAGAGGCTATGAGAAGCGGCAAGGTTGAGTACAACAACTTTGAAATTTCAGCAACAACCGATTTGAAGGACAGAGATAGTGAGTCAATTGACGGAGCAATTTCTCTTGAAGGAATCAATGGTCGTTGTGTAGATTTAGAGCTTGAAGTAAGACCAAAAGATGTTGATGCAATGTTTGACAAGTTTGTCATTTCTATTGCAGCAGATGAAAAATATCATACAGATATTGTTCTTAGACCTAAGGAGAATATCGCAAAAATCGATAGAAAGTTCTCTGGTAGCAGACGAGCAATAGTGCACCAGCGTAGAGCTCATATTCCTTGGAATAAGGATTCTATTAAGCTTAGAATTGTTATGGATAGATACAGCATGGAAGTATTCTTTGAGGACGGTCTTTATGTAATGACAGCTTCACTTCCTACAGATGTATCTTGTGATGGAATCTTCTTTAATACAAATGAAGATGCTATTCTTAACATAGTAAAATACGACTTATAAAAGCATTTAGGGAGATTGTTAGATGGTTGATGTAGTGGCATTAGGAGAACTATTAATAGACTTTACTGAAAATGGTATAAGCGAGCATGGAAATCCAATACTGGAGGCAAATCCAGGTGGAGCTCCTTGTAATGTGCTTGCAATGCTACAAAATTATGGTAAGTCTACAGCCTTTATTGGCAAGGTGGGAGACGATATTTTTGGACATATGCTTTCAGACACCGTTGCAGGCCTTGGCATTAATGTAAGCGGATTAAAGTATGACAAGGATGTTCATACTACTCTTGCATTTGTTCATACCTATGAGGATGGTGACAGAGATTTTTCTTTCTATAGAAATCCTGGAGCAGATGTTATGCTCTCAGCTGATGAAGTGGATACTGACATTATTAAGAAGGCAAAGATTTTCCATTTCGGTACACTTTCAATGACACACAAAACTGTCGAGGAAGCAACTATTAAGGCTTTGGATACTGCAAAAGAAAGCGGTATCCTAATCAGCTTTGATCCTAATCTCAGACCGCCTCTTTGGACAGATTTAGAAATCGCCAAAGAGAAAATGGATTACGGATTCCGTAAATGCGATATTCTTAAAATCTCTGATAACGAGATTGAGTTCTTTACTGGAGAGACAGATATATTAAAGGGCGCACAGATTATTAAAGAAAAATACGAAATCAAACTTGTATGTGCAACCCTTGGAAAAGATGGTAGCTATGCATTGTACGGCGATACTGTTGTAGAGTGTGCCCCATTTTTAAATCCAAATACTATTGAAACAACAGGAGCAGGAGATACATTCATGGGGTCAGTTCTAAATTCTGTTCTTGAAGTTGGAATAGATAATTATAATGAAGAATCTCTCGGTAAGATGTTAACAACTGCAAATGCAGCGGCTTCTTTAATTACCACGCGACGTGGAGCTCTTAAGGTCATGCCTACAAAACAGGAAATTAATGACTATATAAAAGCTACAAAATAGGATTATTAGAGATGGAAATTTGTGCACTACGGACAAATGTCGTTCTGGGACAAACTTTTTATTGTAATATGGAATGAATTATAGTATAGTATCAAAAGCGATTACTTTAGTTTACTAAAGTAAAAGCTTTTGATACTATTTTTATTTTAAGAATAGAACGTTTGTGCTATAATGTTTGTGCTAATAATTCGTAGAATAGGAAGGTATCACATGGATCTTTTTGATTACATGAGGCAGGAAGCCAAGAAAAAGAAATCGCCGCTTGCAGCACGTTTGCGCCCTACTACTTTAGACGAGGTAGTTGGCCAGCAGCATATCATCGGCAAGGACAAGCTCCTTTATCGTGCCATAAAGGCAGACAAGCTTTCTTCCATAATTTTTTATGGGCCACCTGGTACCGGTAAGACTACCCTTGCTCAGGTTATCGCTCATACTACAGCAGCGGAATTTACATCTATAAATGCCACCACATCGGGAAAGAAGGACATGGAGGCCGTGGTGGAGGCCGCTAAGCAAACGCTCGGGGCTTACGGCAAAAAGACCATCCTGTTTATAGATGAGATTCATAGATTCAACAAGGGACAGCAGGATTACCTGCTTCCATTTGTTGAAGATGGCACTATTATCCTTATCGGTGCCACCACAGAAAACCCATATTTTGAGGTTAACGGAGCTCTTCTTTCAAGGTCTATTATTTTTGAACTGAAGCCACTTGAGGCTAGTGATATCAAGACCTTGATTATGCGTGCACTTACCGATGCCGAAAAGGGACTTGGCAGTTACGATGCTGTCATCGATGATGACGCACTTGATTTTCTTGCAGATATTGCAAACGGAGATGCCAGAAGCGCCCTTACAGCTATAGAGCTTGGCGTGCTCACTACAGACAGAGCCGAAGATGGAAAAATTCATATTACAATAGATGTGGCTAGCGAATGTATTCAGCGAAGAGTTATCAAATACGACAAAGATGGCGATAACCATTATGACACCATCTCTGCTTTCATCAAGAGTATGAGAGGCTCAGATCCTGATGCAGCTGTTTATTATTTAGCCAGAATGCTGTATGCTGGTGAGGATCCAAAATTCATCGCCAGACGTATTTGTATCTGCGCATCTGAGGATGTGGGAAATGCAGACCCTATGGCACTGGTAGTTGCTACTAATGCATTCCTTGCAGTAGAGCGAATAGGTATGCCAGAATCACGGATTATTCTTTCCCATGCAGCCACATATGTAGCCTGCGCACCAAAGTCAAATTCTGCCTACGGAGCTATTGATTTGGCTATGGCAGAGGTGAAGAATAATACCACGCGACCAATACCAACTCACCTACAGGATGCCCACTACAAATCAGCTGGAAAGCTGGGGCACGGCATTGGCTACGAATATGCACACGATTTTCCAAATCACTTTTCACATCAAAGATACTTACCTGAAGGTTTGGAAATCGGTGATTTCTATCGACCAGGAAATCTGGGGTATGAACAGGTTATCAATGAGTACTTGGATAAAGTACGTAATGATAAATAAATTAGGTAATAAAGGAAGGACCAGCAATGAAAAAGTACAGCGAAATGTCATTACAGGAACTAGAAGCAGAGAAGGAGCAGCTCTTTAGCCAGTATAAAGATTGGCAGCACAAGGGGCTCAAGCTTGATATGAGCCGAGGAAAGCCATCTACAGAGCAGCTTAATCTTTCCATGCCTCTTTTAGATATTCTTGATGGAAAGTCTCTCATGAAGTGTATGAATGGTGTGGAGACTAGAAATTACGGACAGCTTGAGGGCATCGTTGAAGCACAGCATCTTATGGCAGAGATTATGGATTGTCAGCCAGAGCAGGTTATCGTAGGAGGAAACTCATCACTCAATCTTATGTTTGATGCAGTAGCACGTGGCTACATGTTTGGTTTCGGCGGATGCACACCATGGTGCAAGCTTGAAAGAGTAAGATGGTTATGCCCTGTTCCAGGTTATGACAGACATTTCGCTATTACTCAGCATTTTGGTTTCGATATGATAAATGTCCCAATGAATGAGGACGGTCCAGATATGGATGTTGTAGAAGGTCTTGTTGCAGCAGACGACAGCATTAAGGGTATCTGGTGTGTACCTAAGTACTCTAATCCACAGGGTATTGTTTACTCAGATGAGGTTGTTCGTCGTATGGCTAACCTTAAGCCAGCAGCTAAGGACTTCAGAGTATTCTGGGATAACGCATATGCGGTACACCACTTATATAAGGAAAAGAAGAAGATTTTAAATATCCTTCACGAGTGTGAGGAAGCAGATAATCCAGACTTAGTATTTAAGTTTGCATCTACTTCAAAGATTACATTTGCAGGGGCTGGAATCGCTGCTATCGCTTGCAATCATAGAAATCGTGAGGAGCTTAAGAAGACACTTACAGTTCAGACAATTGGATTCGATAAGGTAAATATGATTCGTCACGCAAGATATTTTGCAGATGTAGAATCAGTTGATAAACACATGGAGAAGCATGCTAAGATTCTTCGTCCTAAGTTTGAGCTTGTAATAAAGACAATGGAAAGAGATTTAGCAGAGCCAGAGTGTGGTAGCTGGATTTCACCAAAGGGTGGATACTTCATCACATTTGAGGCACCAAAGGGAACAGCTACACGTATCGTAGATTTGGCTAAGGAGGCAGGCGTAGTACTTACACCAGCAGGCGCTCCATTCCCATATCACATGGACCCTAACGATTCAATCATCCGCTTCGCTCCATCACTTCCACCAATCGAGGAGCTTGAGCAGGCAGCAGATGTATTTACAGTATGCGCTAGAATCGCATACCTTGAGAAGCTTATCAATATGAAGGCAGTATAAGGACTTTTAAATAGAAAAAGTGAAACCACATAAAGATGTGGGAGTGAAAAATTATAAATTGAGCTTTTGGATAATTGAGTGTATAATACTCATAAAGAAAGCACCCACTCCAAAGTGGATGCTCCCGAAAGAAACTAATTAGCTCTCAGTGAGAGCCGCCTCTTTCGTTTGCCGACGAGAGAGGCTTTATTTTTTTTGCTTGTTGTTTCTCTTATCGAGAAAGCTAAGCAACGCAAGCAGGAAACCACAAGCAGTAAAGAGTAATGCCAACATTGTTAGCATAATCATTATCAATTCGTAGTCTGACATGTGCGCCACCTCCCTTCCAAAGTGACATCCAGCAGTGTGGAGCACCTTATAGATTGGCTCGGGAGATTTCCACCTCGTCGTGGGTACATTCTGCGGTTGACCCGCGTTAATAATCTAGCACATATGTTCTATATCCACAATCGAACATCCTATAATTCCGCGTATTTTATAAAGTACAAATCCACAACTGTATGTTATTGTAATTTTTGTGACAATAGTTATTTTGTCAGCCGTTTGATGCTATAATTTTATTAAATAGTATATTTATGGGGAAGTATTAGTAGTGGGATTACTAGATAAACTATTGCCACGTGGAATTAAGAATAAGAAAGAGGTGGCACAGAACGAGAATTTAATAAAGCTTCATGAATTGTATGATGCATTAAGTGGTTTGTTGAAATGTAATCGATATATTTCAAAACGTGAGTATGCGCCTTTAATGAATAATTATGTGAATACAATTCATTTTTTTGATGCCATTAAATCAGGTAATATGGTAGAACAATTCTGTGTTACAAATGCGGAAGATTCTTTTTATGTAAATAAGGCGATACATACATATGAGAAAATAGATAAGCTTATAGATGAACACAATGAGGCGTTTATTGTTAATTCTTTGGATTCAGAAAAGCAATATCTTGATGATATTTTAAAGCCGATAGATGAGGCGATAATACTGGATGATGATCAAAGACGTGTAGTTTTATCTGATGAAGACTATACATTGGTAATCGCTGGCGCTGGCGCAGGTAAAACAACTACTGTAGCTGCAAAGGTTAAGTATTTAGTAGATAAGCAAGGTGTTAATCCATCACAAATTCTGGTTGTATCTTTTACTAATAAAGCTGTCAATGAGTTGAAAGAAAAGATTCAAGGACAGCTAGGTATTCAATGCCCTATTGCAACCTTTCATTCTGCGGGTAATGCAATAATTCATAAGAATTCTCCAGACGAGAAACTTAATATAGTAGATAATACAAAGCTTTATTTTGTAATAAGGGATTATTTTAGAAATTCCATTATGCGAAATGAATCAGTTGTAAATAATCTGATTATGTTTTTTGCTTCATATTTTGATGCTCCATATGTTGGAGAGGATTTTAATGGTTTCTTTAATAATATTGCTAAGGCTAATTATTCAACAATGAGAAGTGATTTGGAAGAGTTTAAGCGTAACGTAATTGATGCAAGAACCAAAAAATCAGTCACTATTCAAAATGAATTTCTACGCTCTCATCAAGAAGTGGAAATCGCTAACTTTCTTTATTTAAATAATATAGATTATGAATATGAACCATTATATCCATATGACATCTTGTATTCTCGTAAGCCATATACACCTGATTTTGTAATTCATCAAAATGGAAAAACAGCTTATATAGAGCATTTCGGAATATCAGAGGATGGAAAAAATGACAGATATAGTGAAGCAGAAATTGAACGATACAAAAAACAAATAAACGATAAAATATTACAACACCGCCAGCATAATACATTGTTGATTTATACTTTTTCAAAGTATAACGATAATAGACCACTAGTTATTCATCTTAAGGAACAGTTGGAAGACCATGGATTTATTATAAAGCCTCGTCCAAATAAAGAGGTAATGGAATTATTGGTGGCTGGAGAAGAGAATAGGTATACAAGAAGACTTATTACACTAATTTGTCGTTTTATATCAAACTTTAAGGTGAATGGTTATAATGCAGATGAATTCAATAGAATGTATCATTCCACCCAGAATGTTAGAAGCAGACTTTTCTTGGATATATGCAATGATTGTTACTTGGAATATGAACGATGGCTCAAAGAAAATAAAGCTGTTGATTTTGAAGACATGATAAACGAGTCTGCTCGTATTCTTAAGGAAGTTAAGGATATGAAGCAGAAGCTAGATTTTAAATACATTATTGTTGATGAATATCAGGATATATCTCGCCAACGATTTGATTTAACTAAGGCATTAGCAGATGTAACTGATGCTAAAATCATAGCTGTAGGTGATGATTGGCAATCTATTTATGCATTTAGTGGCTCAGATATCACATTGTTTACTAAATTCGCAGAAAAAATGGGATATGCTAAGCAACTAAAAATAGTAAAAACTTATCGTAATTCTCAGGATGTAATAGATATAGCTGGTGGTTTTATTCAGAAGAATACATCACAGATTTCAAAAAGATTAATTTCTCCAAAGACAATTGAAGACCCAGTATTAATATATACATATGATGGTAAAGCTAAAGCTAAGAACAATGAAAGAAGGAGTGGTTCAAATTATGCTTTAGCATATGCTGTTCAGACTTGTATTCAGGAATTAATTAAATACAAAAAGAAAGAAGGAAAGAAAGTTGGCACTATTTTACTGTTAGGGAGATATGGATTTGATGGAAATAATTTGGAACGAACCGGATTATTTGAATTTCAATATAAAACCAGCAAGGTGAAAAGTGTAAAATATCCTAATTTAAATATTACCTTTATGACTGCCCATTCATCAAAAGGACTGGGATATGATGATGTTATAATTATTAATGGTAAAAATGAAACGTATGGCTTTCCATCAAAGGTAGAGGATGATCCTGTTTTATCATTTGTCCTAAAAGGCGATAATAGTATAGATTACGCCGAGGAACGAAGATTATTTTATGTTGCGATGACAAGAACAAAATATAGAGTATTTGTTGTTGCACCAGAGCAAAATCCTTCTGAGTTTTTACTCGAATTAAAGCATGATTATAAGAGTGTTCGATTAAATGGTAATTGGGATGAAAACTATGTTGCTAAAACCAATCGTAAGGCTTGTCCAATTTGTGGATATCCAATGCAGTTAAAGTATAAACCTGCATATGGATTGCCTTTATATATTTGTACAAACGAGCCAGAAGTGTGTGGCTTTATGACAAATGATCTTAAAGCTGGCAAACTAGCAATCCAAAAATGTGATCAATGCAGAGATGGCTATTTGATTGCTAGACGAGCAAATAATGAATATTTCCTGGGCTGTACTAATTACAAAAAGGACGGTACTGGTTGTAATCGAATGATGTCTAAGGAGTATTATTATAGGGGTATGGGCTATTCTTTAGATGAGGGTGATATAAGGCAACATTCTGCGCAAAGGTTGAAAACTTATGCAAGTGGAATTAATAAGCAGGCTAAGACGTTCCCATCTGAATATGTTAAGATAAAAAAACTAGAAACAGATTCAGTAGCTTATCAAGGGTTTGACTTAAATGAAGTAATTTATATTATCGTAAATGCGAATCAAGAAATTAGTGAGAAAAAGTTTTATTCCTTAGAAACTTTATGTGATTATTTAATTGGGTTTGAATCAAAAGTAATGTTTGATGATAAACTTCATATGCTTGAACATTTTGGCAAATTAAAAGAGTTAGGTGAAGAAAATGTACAAGTTATACTAGAGTGGATGCTTAAGGAAAATCTTCTTCTTAAAACAAGGGAAAATGTTCCAGTTATTCACTCTACATATGAGGGATTACATTATTCAGAGATAATTACTAAGAGTAAGATACTAGAGTTAAAAAAATATCTTGAACAGGAGGTTGTATTATGGAGATAGATATTAATAAGTTAGATACTGCAATCCTATATTTACAACGAATTGCGGATGGTAAAAATCCAGTGAATAATATGCCAGCTGAAAGTGATTCTGTCTTGAATAACCCTAATGTAATTAGATGCATGTATTTTACAAAAGAGATTTTGGAGGAGGTTAAAAGGAATGGTGGAAATATTGGAAAGAAATCATCAAAAAAAGATTTGCCACCATTTCCGACAGATGTATTAAAGGACTATTTATATAGAGCAGACAAACCAATTACTAAATTTGTTGAGCAAATGAATGAATTAGTTGATTCAAATATTTATCAGAAAATTAGTTACAAGGTAATATCAGATTATCTAAAAGAAAATGGATATCTTATGGTTGTGGATATGCCTGATGGAAAGACTAACAATAGAGCTACAGAAAAAGGAAATGCTATAGGCATTATTTCTGAAGAAAGAACATCCACATCAGGCAAGCCTTACATTGCTACATTATATACAGAAAAAGCACAATCTTTTATTATTGAACATATAGATGAAATATTAGGTTGACATAGTTGTTGCAAAAATGAAAATGTGGCCGGTATATAGGAGGACTGGGATGAAAGAGAAATTGAAAAAGATTAAAGTTCTTTTTGGTGATGTAGATAACACTTTGCTTTGTTTGAAGATGTATAACGAGGAGGGCAAGCGAGTTGTCGGCTTTGAGAGTCCGGAGGATTGGCTAAGATTTAACATTAATCACAATGCCTATATTAAATGTCAGGCCCCTAGAGGAGTGAAAAATCTGATTGATGATTTGCATTTTAATCATGGGGTAAAAGTCTATGGTCTTACAGAATGCAGCAATTCATTTGAGTACAATTCAAAATACAATCGATTAAGAGAATGCTACCCAGGTGTATTTGAGCATCATGGTGATCTTATTTCTACAGAAAGTCGACACAAAAAAGTTCTGATTATGAAGATGATAGCCGAGCGGGATGGCATTAATATGGATGAAATTATGTTTATTGATGATAGCTACACAGAGATTATGGAAGCCTTCGGAGCAGGAATTCTTTCTATGCACACAACCGAGGTTATGGAACGATTTATGTAGTATATTTACACAATTATAAATTAGAGAATTGGAGTATAAGATATGATGAGTTTAGTCAGCCTGTACATACAGCTGGCTAAACTCTTTTTTGTCTAAGTATACAAGCATCAGTGCCGCAATAACAGCAACCATAGTCATGGCGATGGAAAAGGCCCAGGCGTAGGCAGGGCCGAAGGTGTCAAACATTCTTCCACTGCCGAACTGTGTGATGCCCTGCATAAAAGCACCGGCGAAGTTTGTCACACCAAAGATGCGACCTCTATGGCTTTCAGGTACACGTTCTGCAAGGAATGCGCCCATCATGATGGTGGTAAGGATTTCACCAAAAGTAAATAAGGCGATTGAAACATAGTAGCCGCCTATGATGCCAAATGATAAAAGGAATGCAGCAAAGCTAACTACCTGAAGGAATACGCCAAGAGCAAACTTTTTGGTCAGATCTACTTTTTCAAATACCATAGTGATAATAGGTGTAAACAAAACTACTAAGAAACAGTTTACACTAGTGATAGTACCATATATTACAGAGCCTTTCTCCGGAAAGGCTTTTGCTATGTCTAAAGGCATCAGGTATCCAAATTGGGAATAAGCGCCCTGATAGAATGCCAAAGAGATAATGAAGGCTATGAGTGCGCCGCTGTTTCTTACAATGGTCCAGATGTTCAAATCATCTTCTATAGATTCATCAGATTCTTCTACAAGGTAATCTTCTACCTTCTCATTTTTTACAAACAGACAAATTAATACAGTAGAAACACTGATGGATAAGCCGCTGATTACAAAGCATAACCATAAATAATTATTAAACAGCAAACCAGCTAAAGTAGGTGAAAGGATAAGTCCAATATTGCTTCCCAGGTATAAGAGTGAAAAAGCCTTTTCTCTTTTTTCAGCTGGTGTAATATCGGCAACAAGAGCCTGATAGGCAGGGCCCTCCAATGTCTGGAAAAAAGCGCCTACTAACAGCACGCAGATAGAGAATATAGAAAGGGGCAGGAAACCACTG
>JAFYYE010000236.1 GCA_017557715.1 Pseudobutyrivibrio sp. | reverse complement strand
CTTCCTCTGCGATTTCAGTACAAAGAGCCTTTGCTTCATCAATGGCCTCCTCTGAAATTGTGCCACCTCCCATGGCCATGTTCACCATAGAATAAAGTGGTGAAAGAAGTACATTAGATACAACGATAACCAATGTAAGTAAGAAAACAAGCCAAGCCTGCTTTCTAACGAAGCCCTTAAGAGGCTTCTTAATTTTGATTGCTACAAGAGTAGCAATGATTGCAAGTGCAAGTACCACGCCCGCAACTGTGAGCTGTACTTTGATTTGCTCGAGGACGGCAATAACGTCCGCAATGTTGATAGATAACATTCTTTCTTCTCCTTCCTTTTATAACTACTCGGTGGTCTTTGGTGTTTCTGGGAAAATGATCTTATTTACAAAGAAGAACACAACCATAGAAACGCCACCGTTGAGTACTGTAGTTCCGATGTTGTATACGAATGGGGCAACAAATTTGCCAGCCACTGCAACCCAAATACAATTAATTGAATTAACAATGCATGTGATTAAGATGAATGCAAGTACATACCATGCAATCTGCTTGCCAGCCTTATCGTGGTTACGGAAAACCCAAAGCTTCTGGATTGGGAAATTGATGCACTCACCAATAACCATTGCAACCATATAAGCAGTGAAGTAAGCTAATCCACCATGTGCATTGTCATATCCTAAGATGTTCCACTGGAATGTCTCACCAAATAAAGTAATTTCTTTTCCTGGCCAGCCAAATGAGCGAGTGCCTAAAAATGCGAAAGCTGCAGGCAGGAAAGTAAGTAATAAATACTTAAATACTGTGATGGCATTACTTACAATTACAAATAAGCCACCTTCTCTAACCCACTTAGCTACTGCAGGATGTTTCTCTGCAAAATTATTCCAAAAATTCATTTAGTTTCTCCTTAATCTCTCTTCATACTTTTTATTTGCACGGCGGTTTCTGAAGAATCCTCCGATTACTCCACCAAGACCTCTAAAGAAATGTCCGTTAAAGATTGTTACAATCGATTCAGTCATTTCGCGTGAAACCATTCCTCCAGTCATCTTGCTCATTGCTCTAAATGGCATGTTGTAGATGAACATGATGTTCAAATCTGGAATGCCCTTTTCGTAAGACTGATCAAGCTTCTTCTTTAAGATTCTGTAAACTAAACGGCCAATTCCGCTCTTTGCATTTTCCATCTGGCAGAAGGCATCATTGATATCAAGTGGTCCAACCTTTTCTTCTGGAAGAGGCGCTGCATAAAGCTTTTCGAACTCTTCATAGTGAACGTTTCGAACCTTTCCTGATTTGTAGCTAGGAAGTGTATTGATATCATATGGAAGCTCTGTAATTGTGCCTTCCTTTGTGATTGTGCCTGTAAGCTTAATATCAGCTACATTTGCGCCAACATAAATCTGATACTCTCCACCTTCGATTTCCCACTTGTTTGAAACAGTTGAGAAGTAACGGAAGGTCTTATCATCAAATGGAATCTCAACATCTACTGACTCGCCAGCCTTAATCCATACCTTCTTGAATCCCTTAAGCTCTTTCTTTGGACGGATAAGTCCTGACTCAGCCTTACCAACATAAAGCTGTGCAATTTCTGCACCGTCGCGTGTACCTGTGTTGGTAATTGAAAATTTAACCCCATTTTCTGAAACGCTGATTGCGCTATACTCAAATGTTGTGTAGCTAAGTCCAAATCCGAATGGGAACTGAACTGCCACATCAGCTGTATCATAATAACGATATCCAATGAATGGTCCCTCGCGATACTGAAGATTTCTCTTCTCTGTACCAGCGTAGTTATAAATTGAGCAATCTGCATATGCAAATGGATAAGACTCTGTAAGCTTTCCTGTAGGAATCTCCTTACCTACGATGATATCAAGGAGAGCTGATGCTCCAGCCTGCCCTGTAAGATATCCATGAAGGAGTGCCTGAAGATTATTAAGCCAAGGCATCTTTACAGATGAACCTGCCGACATTACACCAATAATGTGCTTATTGAATACTGTAAGGCTCTCAAGCTCCTTAATCTGATACTCAGGAATATCGATTGACATTCTATCTCCACCCTCAGACTCTGCAATTTCATCAAGTCCGAAGAAGAATAAAACAACGTCTGCCTTTTCTGGATTATCAACAACCTTAAGGTCGTAATTCTTAATCTGCTCTGCAATTGTCTCAACCTTTGTTGAATTAACCTGTGAGCTTCCTGAACCCTGATAACGAGGCTTCTCAACGAAAGGTCCCTTAAGGCAAACTGTTGTGCCAGCCTTAAGTGGAAGGATATCTTCCTCATTCTTAAGAAGAACTGCTGAGTTTACTGCTGCCTTCTTTGCAATTGCATGATGTGCTTCTTTATCAAATCCCTTTGTATGGTCATTCTCTCTAAAGTAAATTGCTGCCTCGATGATAGGTAAGATTGCTTTATCAATCTCTGCCTCTGTGATGCGGCCCTCGCCCTCTGTGGCTGCCTTGATAAGCTCTCTTGCTGAATCAAGTCCTGGGTTTGGCATCTCCACGTTTGACTGACACTTAACACCTGCAACATGATCGTTACTTGCACCCCAGTCTGTAACAACGATTCCATCAAAGCCCCACTCATCTCTAAGAATATCCACGAGAAGGTGCTCATTTTCGTTGGCATACTTACCGTTTACTTCGTTGTAAGCAGACATAATTGTCTTTGCGCCACCCTCTTTTACAGCAATTTCGAAGGCTGTAAGGTAAATCTCACGAAGTGTACGCTCATCTACCACTGCATTCATAGCCATTCTGCGATACTCACGTGAGTTTACCGCAAAGTGCTTTGGGCAAGAGTAGACATGCTTGCTCTGGATTCCACGAACATAAGCGGCTGCCATCTTACCAGCTAAAATTGGATCCTCAGAAAAATACTCAAAGTTACGTCCGCATAATGGAGAGCGCTTCATGTTGAGGCCTGGTCCTAAAAGAACATCTACATTCTGAGCTACTGCCTCTTCACCAAGAGCTGCTCCGATTTCCTCTCCAATGCTAGGATCCCAGCTGTTTGCTACTGTAGCAGCTGTTGGGAAACATGTTGCTGGAAGAGAAGCATTAAGTCCCAAATGATCGCCAGCCCCTTCCTGACGACGTAAACCGTGAGGTCCATCTGAGAAAGTAATAGAATTAATCCCCAAACGTGGGATATCTCTTGATTCCCACTCATTCTTGCCACTTAAAAGAGCAGCCTTCTCCATCAATGTAAGCTTTGAAATAATTTCTTTAGCGTCCATAATTAATCCTCCATAAATCATGACTTTAATATAGCACGCAATAAAAAAGACAAGTCATCCCGAAGGATAACTTGTCAAAAATACGTGATAACTTGCAATATTAATTTTTGTTCGCCAAAAGAACCTTTACCTTGAACCATCCATCCTCATATGAGCAATTCATTGCTCCGCCATACTTTTCTGCTACTTGTGAAATGGACTTCAATCCAAAGCCATGCTTGACGTTGTCTTTTTTTGTAGTCTTTGGTAAATTGTTCTTTCTAAATCTACGTCTGCTATGATT
>JAFYYE010000027.1 GCA_017557715.1 Pseudobutyrivibrio sp. | reverse complement strand
GGTTGATATTTAATTTGATTATTAATTCTGGTATATTCTCATTTGTGTTTGGTTATGTAGGAAATTTCAAAACAGATGGAACGCCATATTTTTTATTTTATATGACAGGTAGCGTTGTTTGGGATTTCTTTTCAAACTGTTTCTTTGGAAACACTATGGTTCTGATGGAAAACTCATATTTGTTTGGCAAGGTTTATTTCCCTAGATTAATAATGCCAATATCAAATGTGTTGTTTAATTTGATTAGGACAGGAATAAAATTCGGTGTAACATTAATTGTATGGCTGGGCTTTTATTTTTCAGGAAATGCTCAAATGATAAGCTTTAAGATATTAGGTGTTATTCCACTTGTGTTGCTTGGTGGAATAATGGGAATGTCATTAGGAATGATAGTTTCGTGTCTTACAATCAAATATCGTGATTTCACTCACATGACAAGCTTATTAATTACTATGCTGATGTATTTTTCACCTGTTATGTATACTACAGGGCAGCTTCCAGCTGCAGCTCAGAAATACATGTATCTAAACCCAATGTCAGCTGTTGTAGAGGCGTTTAGATATTGTATGATTGGGGGAGCGCCAATCAATTGGAATGCACTTTGTTATAGTCTGATTTGTACTATCGTAATTACGATAATTGCATTGGTATATTTTAATCAAACCGAAAAGGATTTTATTGACATAATATAGGAAAAGAAGATGACATTTAGTATTATTATTCCAGTGTTTAATATGGAAAAATACTTAAAAGAATGCCTTGCTTCAGTTGTTGCGCAGACTTTTAAGGATTATGAAATAATATTGGTAGATGATGGTAGTACAGATTCATCGGCTTATATATGCGACGAGTTTGCAAAAGATTACGAAGAGCTTTGTAAGGTTATTCATAAGGACAATGGTGGGTTATCATCGGCTAGAAATGCAGGCCTAGACGTTGCTGAAGGCGAATGGATTGTGTTCCTTGATAGTGATGATTATATTTCTAGTGATTTACTCGAAGTAGTAGCTGAAAAAATAAACAAGTTTTCAGCAGATTTATATAGTTACAATGCTAGAAGAGTAAGTGCAGATGGAATAATTCAAGAAAAAATAATCTATAATGTCGAAAATATAATAGAAAATTTTGTGGATGAACCAGCAAAAAAGGCTTATTTACTAAATAATATTTTACAATATAAAGATGGTTGGGAAGCCTGGAATAGAGTATATAAGAGAGAGATAATTCAAACTGATGAGATTAGATTCGTAAATACGAATGAAGTTTTTGCTGAAGATTTATGTTTCTTTCTTGACTATTTTTTGCATGTTAAGAGTATTTATAAAATATGTAATGTGATGTATTTTTATCGTCGCACTCCCAATTCTATATTAGATAACTTGAAGCAGGAGAAGGTTTTAATTAAGCTATATACACTTATAGAGCATTTTTATAAAAGCTGTAAATGTTATAACCGATATCTATATTCAAATTTCGAGGATGTATATAGAAAAATAGCTGATTATCATGTGAAATATAAGCTTGATACACTGAGTAATGAGGAGATTATAAATCAGTTTTTATGGATTCGAAATAATACTAAGTATGGAAAAAAATGGGTTGAAGAAAAAGTTGTACTGGTAGAACGAGAAAATGGTAAAAGATAAAACGGATAAAGATATTGTTTTAAAAATAGATAATGTGGGCAAGGATTATATACTAGGGGCTGTTACCAGTGATACGCTGAAAGATGCGATAAAGTATCGACGTATGAAGCGCCAAGGAAAAACTTTTGATGGTGAGTTACACAATAAAGTGTATACAGCACTGGATGGAGTTTCGCTAGAGGTAAAGAAAGGTGAATGTATCGGGATTATAGGTTCCAATGGAGCAGGTAAATCTACCCTCTTGAAGCTCATTTCTAGAATTACTACTCCGACTAGAGGCGCTATATATATTGATGGAAAAGTGGCTAGCATGCTTGAAGTTGGAACTGGATTTCATCCAGAGCTTACTGGGCGTGAAAATATTTATCTCAATGGCTCAATTCTTGGAATGTCAAAAAAAGAGATAGAGGAAAAGATAGAATCTATAATTGATTTTTCTGAGGTGAGAGAATTTATAGATACACCTGTTAAAAGATATTCCTCAGGTATGTATGTAAAGCTTGCTTTTTCCGTTTCTGCGCACTTGGATTCAGACATAATGATTATGGATGAGGTTCTTGCTGTGGGTGACATTCAATTTCAGCATAAATGTCTAAAAAAGATGAAAGAAATTGCTAAGTCTGAGGGTAGAACTGTTCTTTACGTTAGTCACAATATGGATACAGTTAGAAATCTTTGTGATAGATGTATTGTTTTGGATAAAGGGCACCTTTTATTTGATGGTTCTGTTGAAGAAGCTACTAAGCTATATAACGGGAACGATTTTAAAACAGAGACCACAATTGATTTGAGTAAATTTATTCGACCAGGATGGTTAGGTAGAGACGATATAAGACTTGACTGGGCAGAATATCGAGGAAGACAGAATAATACTGTGGATGGTGATTCAGTATCCATTTTTATGAAATATTCAATATTAAAGCCAGTAAAAAATGTTGGTATTCGAGTTGAGTTATTTGAAGATGAAGCAAAGCCGTTTGCTACTCAGATGTTTAAAAATATAATATCTGGTGAGGTCGGTGAATCTGGGGAGGTTACTCTAGATTTAGATGTTTCAAAAATAGAAAATGGAACTTACCATACATTCTACACATTATATACTTTAGATCCATACGATACTGGTATAGATATGGATTGTGTACAGGGACTTGATATTATCATTAATAGAGAACACAAACCAGGAACTCTCAAATGGCGAGGAAGCTCCTGGGGAAATGTTAGATTATAAAATTTTGCTATATAAAATAGGTGCATAGCTGTAGGCAAAGTAGTGCAAATTAAAAGATTTGCAAGGGATGGATTTTAATTCCTTTTGAAGAAGACGAATATCTTTAATCAGAGAGGAGTTACCGTTTTTGTAATCTGTTAAAATAGTATACATACTGTATTCAGCTATTTGTTGATAAGCGTGCCAAACATAATCCATGCTGTTGATAGAATAGATTTTTTCAAAAGCATCCCTATACTTAAATGTATTATTTTTGAAATATTTCTTTGCATTTGTAGCAGAAGAAGAGTTTTGGATATAGTGATAAAAAGGCTTTTGTAACACAGTGAATTTCGCTTTAGGGTTATTTTTTAACAGCTGTGTTTGGAAAAGTAAATCTTCGCACAGT
>JAFYYE010000235.1 GCA_017557715.1 Pseudobutyrivibrio sp. | reverse complement strand
TTTCCCTCGAACTGACCTGAACTAAATTTAACAGACATGTTCTCTGGGAAATCAAATCCAGTCAAATCCACATTATCAGATAGGATATATGTATTTCCTGTTTCAATATATGGACCTTTTAAAGTGGTATCGGTAGAAGCATAATTCAGCTTTAAATCAGGCACAAAATAATATGTTATAGAAATCTTATCGCCCTTCTTTACTTCATCACCATTAGTTGTTACAGTGACTGACTGTACAAGGCTTTTAATCGTTTCTTGTTTATTTTCTTCTGTTACCTTAGTAACATCTACGATGGCATATGTCGAGAACCCGCTGGCATTAAAGCTCACATTATTCAATGTTAAGCTGGTGCTTACTTCCTCGGCGTTCTCGTTGTCTTTGCTCATGTGGAAGACTTCCATGTCACGCTTGTCATTAAACATAGCTGTGGAAGTATCTATATTAGAAATTGTCACCTTAACAGTGCCAAACTCTGTGTTTGGTTGAATAACCTGACCGTGATTGTCGTATACCTTTATATCAAAAGCCTTCACCTTTACGATTGCCTTTGAATCCGGCAAGGCATCAGCTATAGTCTCCTCAATCTTTGAAGTGTCACTTACTATCATGGCGCTCATGTAAGACCCCTTAGGGAATACACCTGCTGCGGCAAGCATTCTTATCTCATAACCATTTACAATCGCACTCTTAGAAAAAGGTTCATTCTTTTCATAGTTTCTTGCGGCTGCTTCTTTTTCAAGTCTCTCTTTTTCGAGTCTTTCCTTTTCTTCTTTCTCTGCCTTCTCTTTTAATAGTTTTTCTTTCTCTGCTTTCTCTTCATCTGTTAAATCTATTTCATCTTTTGCAAGAAGCTCTGCCAAGCGCTCTTCTGAAGTCTGTTCTAGAGTCACTTCTTCTGTCTGAACTTCATTTTCAGCCTCAGAAGGATCATCTACATTCTCCTCTTGAGATGCAACTTCTTCAGTTTTAGAAGCTTCTGAGGTTGTCCCCTCTGAAGTGGATTTTGTTTCTTCTGTTTTATTATCCTCAGCCTTTGTCTCTACGTTTTCAGATGATGATACTTCTACAGTCTCCACAAAATCTGCATTATTATCAGACGCAAAAGAAACCATGCTGTTTAACATGGTTCCAGTAATAAACATAATTGCTAATAGTGCTGCAAATATTCGATTTCTCATAAAAATAACGACTACCTCAATATATCACTCACATTAGGTAGCCGTTATTATACATTCTATTTGTTTCTAAATTGTGTTTTCTTATAATGTTTTTTACTAATAATAAAATACACACCTGCAGCAACAAGAAGTAAACCAACTATATATGCTGCGATTGTACCAATGAATCCACTGGTCTTTGCAAGACTACCGCCTAAATCGCTGTTAGCTGTAATCTCTTCATCAACTAAGCCCTTTGGAACATCATTTCCATTTCCAACATTTGAGCCTATTGAAATAACTGTCTCGCCATATCCTACCACCTTGTTAGGGGCACTGGTAGTTTGTGACGCACTAGATGATGAACTGCTTGAAGATGAGGATGAAGTAGAACCTGAGCCAGATGAGGCTGAACTTGAAGATGAAGGTGTTGTATTTGATGATCCTGAATTTGAACCTGGATCTGAAGGATTATCAATATCTTCTATCCAGCCACCACCAAACATCTTATAATCCAACTTTTTTACTTTCTTATCTACATCTCTGTAGCCGTAGCCTAAAAGCTTTACGTTATTAGTATAATCGCCAGTCTCTACAATCTCATTAGGGGTAGCAACATACTTTAATACGTATGCATTTCTGTTATCTGCTTTTTCTGGAAGAGTAATTGTAAGTGTTTCCTTATCATCTTCTTTATCAAATGCTGTTGCGTAACCCTGCTCTAATTCTTCAGTAGCTGTAACCTTTCCATTTGCATCTACATTGCCAACGAATAACTGAACGCTGCTCTTATCATAGTTCATGCTCTTTCCAAGAACATCTTTAATCTGAACTCTTGATGGAAGAATCTGCTTTTTAGGGTTGATATTAACTGTATAAGAAACGCGCTTAGTGCTCTTATCAACAGTAGCTCCTTTATCCAAAAGATTATCAGACCATTTACACTGCCCATATGCAGTTATATCTATTTGCTCCTGCTGATTAGATTTAAGTGTAACAGAATTCTTATATTTCTTTGTGCTATCAGCCTCCCAAACAGAAACTTCATCATCAATAAGTTCTGTTACAACAAAGAATACTGCACGCTTACCGTCTAAGGAATTACCAAAATCAAATTTAATCTTTCCTTCTTCTTTATCATCAGGTGTCACATCTGATTTACCAGACGCTCCATTACCTTCTATGCTAATATCGCTGATTGAAACAAGTTTAAGACCTTCCCCAAGCTTTTCCTCAACCACCACATTTGTAAGAGGCTGGAGATTTCTATTTACTACAACTCTCCATGTGAGCTGATGAAGTGCAGGCTCTGAAGAATATAGATATTTATCTATAGCACCGTGACCAACAATTCCTGTACCACTAGCTTTCTTTTGAACACCAGGATTCTTAAGTGCAACTGGCTCACCATCCTCAGGAGTGTAGGTGTATTCTGCCCATACCTTATTAGAAGGAACAGAGTGATTTCCTAAAACAAACTGAGAAAAATCGTTAATCTGTGTATCATAGCTGATGTTAAATTTCTTATCGCCAGAAACTTTATTTAAAAACTTCAAAGCCCAAGTATATTTATCACCATTTTCAACAACAAGCTCATAGTCCTGACCTTCTTTAAGCTCATTATCAGACTCATCCTTTATAACAAGACTATCCTTAATGAACTCCATATCAGTGTTCTTGTCACAAGTATATAAATCATAAAGAACTACATCTGAAAGTTCACGGCCATTACTATCAAAAGCTATTTCCCAAGAAGCTTTTCCCTCTTCGTTAAAAACTCCACCGTCTTTTGTAAGCTTAGTCTCATCCTTAGGCTTTTCTGGAGGTGCCGGAATATTCTCTTTAATCTTTACAGTTAATTTCTTTTCAGGTGAGCCTGGAAGTGTAAATGTATATTCCTCCTTCTCTCCAATTACTGATTCATCAAGGCTTACTTCAAACTGTACAAACGCCTCATGCACCTGAGCAGATTTTTCATAAGTAGCCTTAAGCTCAACATATCTGTCCTCTGTAACAGTACCTTTTCCAATAACCGTATCATCCTGCACTTTTACAGCAGCTTCACCATTCGCGAATTTGAAAGCGTCCTCCCTAATCTGAGGAAGAAGAACAGTTTCGTTATTATTTATATTATTACTCTGACCATCCCTATTTATGTTAAGAGGATCAACTAAATCATAGCGAACCTTGAAACTATCATTTAAAGAAATAGTCGCATTATCTGATACCTCTTT
>JAFYYE010000234.1 GCA_017557715.1 Pseudobutyrivibrio sp. | reverse complement strand
GCTTCGATACGCCAGCAGATTATATTCCACCAGAGGGTGGTGAGGGCTACGATGAAGTGGTGGAAAGAGCCGGTGCCGTTGTAGAGAGAGTGAGAA
Organism: Pseudobutyrivibrio sp.; assembly: GCA_017557715.1. Classification (GTDB taxonomy): domain Bacteria; phylum Bacillota; class Clostridia; order Lachnospirales; family Lachnospiraceae; genus Pseudobutyrivibrio. Next base: position 3,093 of record JAFYYE010000234.1, on the reverse strand, counting down.
ACATGATATCTGATGGTAGTCTTGCCCATGATGATGTACTTCTTCTTGTAAGCCACGGTGCCCTCAGCCATGCTATGTTTGAGTATATTAAAAAGACACCCAGAACTGCTTTATGGGATGTGGATTTCAATAACTGTGCTATTGCAGAATTGTTTTTATCAGCAGATGGCGGCGCAGATGATTATAAGTTCATATCTAATGGATTTGAGAAAAACTGGTAGGAAGCTTTGCTTTCTGCCTTTTTTTGTCGTATTTTAAATTACATTAACCGCCTAATGTCTGTTTATATCGAAAACGTTATATGATATAATGATTTCCGGTATTATGGCATGGGAGGATAAATGATGAAAACTAGTTACAAATTAGTGTCATTGCTCGTGGCTGGAGCAATGGCACTTTCTGTTGTTGTGCCTTTTTCAGCACAAGCAGAAGAAACACCAGGTGAAGTAACTGAGTCTACAGAAGAGGTAATAGAGCTTGATGAAGTTACTGAATCTGAAGAAGTCACAGAATCTGAAGAAGTCACAGAATCAGAAGAAGTTACCGAACCTGAAGAGACTCCAGCCTCAGAAAATACTGAGGTAGTATCAGAAGAATCTGAGGAGATTGAGAAGAAACCTGAGGATTCAAAAATTTTGGATGAGTCCGAGATTGAGGCTCTGGAGAACAACCAGGATTTAGAGCTCATCGAAGCCAGCGCAAATGAGGATTTCAACTCAGACAAGCTTTCAGACTTGTACACAAAGATGCTTTGTGAAGGAGAGATTCTTACAGAGGATGGACAGAAAGTATTTGGAGATTTTTCTTATACTTATGTTCAGCAAACAGATGACTTAGATGCTGATGGTCTTATTAACGGCGAAGAGGTCGTAGTAAAGACAAGAGAAGATGGTTCTTTGTATGCATATCTCTATTCAGATCCATGTAAAGTAGACTCTGATGAGGATGGAATAATTGATAAGGATGAAGATGTAGCTACAAGAATGATTCCAGGAGAGGGTGACGCTACAATTGGTAGTGTCAGACTTGTTGCTCGCCATGATGAATCAACTCACAACCCTACACATGGACACGTTTATATTGTGTTTACAAGTTATGTAGATAATCTTGAGATTACAATTGATGATCTATATGGATACTACACAGCAAAAGAAGAGTATAAGGAATTATTCCGCAAGGCTTGTGATGATGAAGAGGCAGCAAAGCTTGTAGCATCTAAAGAGGCAACAGAGCTTACGGCAAATGATCTCTATGAGGCACATGATGAGTACCCAGTTGATGGTATTTATTATGTAAAGGATGGAGTAGAGCAGAGAGGCACAAGAACAGTAATATTAAACCGTGGAGATTACATTTCTATTGGTAACTACGGAATGGCTGAGAATAGTACTGTTAAGCAGGATTATATTGAGTATGCAAAAGAGCTTCTTTCAAAACATCCAGACATTGCTTTAAAATTCATAGAGGCAGAAAAGACAGGAAAAATTGATACTGAGTATGTTTTAGAGCACAGAGAAGAAATCGCTCAAATGCTCATGGAAGAGAGCCCAGAGTTCATTAAATATGTTACCACTAACTACACTCAAGGTGGCGTATTTATCAACAGAGAGCTTTATAATCAGAAGGATGGCAATCCACAGTCTCCAAATGAGATTATCGAAAGAGAAGTTACAAAAGAAAAGTTAGGGACTATCACTAACTATTTTGGTGCAAACAGTAAGTTCAACTTCTTCTCACACAACTGCTCATCTGTTGCAACAGGTGCCTGGAATGAAGCATTTGGTTATGAAGATGAAGAAAAGACTACAAAATCTAGCTACTATGTAAAGTCTAGTGAGAAGACTTTGGATGTGGCAATAAATCGTGCCACCGGAGAAGAAGATATTACATTGGATTTTCCTATGATTGTTAAGCAATCTATTCGCAAGATGAAGGAGCTTCCTGGATATATTGGAAGCAAGGTATATGTTACTGGAAAGAGTCTGATAGATAGAGTTGTTAATGTCTTTGACGTTTCAAAGTTATTTAGAAAGAAGGCACAGCCAACTCCAGCACCTTCATCAAATACAAATGGAAGCAATTCAGGTAATTATTCAGGAAATACCAGCACTAATAATTCGTCAAACAATGCTTCTACTACAGTAGCAAGCAAAAACATCACAGCACTTTCTAGCGTGGAGCCAGCGCAAGCAGTTGCAACTCCTGAGACTGTATATGTAGAAAATCAGGTGAATGTGGCAAAGGCTTCTAAGTCTAATAAGAAGGCTAAGAAGGATGATAAGACCACTGAGGAAGAAGTAGTTGAAGAAGCAGAAGATGAGATAGTTCAGGAAGCTTCTATAGAAGAAACACAAGCATCAGCACAAATCGAAGAGGAAGAGGTACCACTTGCAGTTGAAGAAGAAACAGGATTACCTATGTGGTTATATATTCTTGTAGGTGGAATTATACTTTGTTTAATAGTAGCAGGTGCTACATATGCCATATATCGTAATAGAAAAAGTATTTTATAATCAAATTTTGTCTTGCATAAAAATACTAAAAGTTGTATAGTTTTGCACAAGACAAAGGCGTCTAAAGAAATTTCCTTAGGGGAAGTCTCTTTAGGCGCTATTTTTTTGTGGAAGGAGTAGCGGACATATGGATAATGACAATCAGCAGATGGGATTATATGATCCATCATTTGAACACGACAATTGCGGAATTGGTGCGGTGGTTTCTATTAAAGGAATCAAAACTCACCAGACTGTTTCAGATGCGTTAAAGATTGTTGAAAATCTTGAGCACAGAGCTGGTAAGGATGCAGCAGGCGAAACAGGTGATGGAGTAGGAATTTTACTCCAGATTTCCCATAAGTTTTTTAAGAAGACCTGTGAATCTCTTGGAATCGAAATTGGTGATGAGAGAGAATACGGTGTAGGTATGTTTTTCTTCCCTCAGGATGAGTTGAAGAGAAAGCAGGCAATGAAGATGTTTGAAATCATCGCTGCCAAAGAAGGACTTGAGTTTTTAGGTTGGAGAGAGGTGCCAACAAAAGCAGAAATTCTTGGTAAGCTTGCTGTAGAGTGTATGCCACACATTATGCAGGGCTTT
>JAFYYE010000233.1 GCA_017557715.1 Pseudobutyrivibrio sp. | reverse complement strand
GAGGATACATATGTAGCTTCCCTTTCAAGCAGAACTATCGTATTTAAGGGAATGTTTTTGGTAGATCAGCTTAGATTATTCTTTGAGGATTTGCAGGACCCTGATTATGAATCAGCTATTGCAACAGTTCACTCAAGATTCTCTACCAATACAAATCCATCTTGGGAGCGTGCTCATCCAAACCGTTTCATCGTACACAACGGTGAAATTAACACAATTAAGGGTAACGCAGATAAGATGCTTTCACGTGAGGAGACTATGGTTTCCCAGGTGCTTGAGTCTGAGATGACTAAAATCACACCTGTATGTAATCAGGCTGGTTCTGATTCAGCTATGCTTGATAACGCACTGGAATTTTTAGTAATGAACGGCATGCCACTTCCACTTGCTGTCATGATTACAATTCCAGAGCCATGGGTAAAGAACAAGGCTATGGAGCAGGCTCGTCACGATTTCTATCAGTATTATTCTACAATGATGGAGCCATGGGACGGCCCAGCATCTATTCTTTTCTCTGATGGAGATATTATGGGTGCGGTTCTTGATAGAAACGGCCTTCGCCCATCAAGATACTACATTACAAATGACGATTATCTTATTCTTTCATCTGAGGTTGGTGTACTTCCAATCGAGGAGAGCAGAATTAAATCTAAGGATAGATTAAAGCCAGGCAAGATGCTTCTTGTTGATACTGTAGAAGGTCGACTTATTGCTGATGATGAACTTAAGGCTACATACGCTACTCGTCAGCCTTATGGTCAGTGGCTGGATGCTAATCTTACAAATCTTGCGGATATTAAGATTCCAAATGAGTCAGTACCAGTGTACTCTCAGGCAGAAAGAGATAAGCTTCAGAAGGCATTTGGTTATTCTTATGAGGAGATTAAGGAATCCATCCTTCCAATGGCATTAAATGGTGGAGAGAATACTGGCGCAATGGGTATCGATGTACCACTTGCAGTTCTCTCAAAGCATCATCAGCCATTATTTAATTACTTTAAACAGTTATTTGCCCAGGTAACAAATCCACCAATCGATTCTATTCGTGAGGAGATTGTTACAGCTACAACTATATATCTTGGTACAGCAGGAAATGTCCTTGAAGAGAAGGAAGAAAACTGCAACATGCTTCAGATTAACAATCCAATCCTGACCACAACAGACTTGATGAAGATTAAGTCTATGAAGGTGCCAGGACTTAAGGCTGAGACAGTACCAATCATTTATTACAAGAACACTTCTCTTGAAAAAGCCATCGAGCATCTTTTTGTAGAGGTAGATAGAGTTAACAGAGAGGGTGCAAATATCATCATCCTTTCAGACAGAGGTGTGGATGAAAACCACGTAGCAATCCCATCACTTCTTGCAGTAGCAGCTGTACAGCGTCACTTGGTTCAGACAAAGAAGCGTACAAGCCTTTCATTGATTTTGGAATCTGGTGAGCCACGTGAGGTACACCACTTTGCAACAATCCTTGGATATGGTGCATCTGCAATCAATCCATATCTTGCACAGGAAACTATCGCAGAGCTTATCCAGAAGGGACAGCTTAAGAAGGATGTGCATGCTGCAATCGATGCTTATAACGAGGCAGTTATTTCAGGAATTATCAAGATTGCATCAAAGATGGGTATTTCTACAGTGCAGTCATATCAGGGCGCTAAGATTTTTGAAGCTATCGGAATCAGCTCAGATGTTATTGATAAGTATTTCACTGGCACTATCAGTAGAATCGGTGGAATCACTATTGAGGATATTCAGAACGATGTGAATATGCAGCACTCTAAGGCTTTCGACCCACTTGAGTTAGATGTTGATGATTCTCTTGATTCGAGAGGTCAGCATAAGATGCGCTCTGGAGCAGAGGAGCATCTTTATAATCCTGCAACAATTCACCTCCTTCAGCTTTCTACAAGGACAGGTGATTACAACACTTTCAAGGAGTACACTGCTCTTGTAAATGAAGAGGATAATATCAGAAATCTTCGTGGACTTATCGATTTCAATTACCCTAAGAAGGGTATCAGCATTGATGAGGTTGAGTCAGTAGATTCAATCGTAAAGCGTTTCAAGACTGGCGCCATGAGTTACGGTTCTATCTCAAAGGAAGCACATGAGACAATGGCTATTGCCATGAATATGCTCCAGGGAAAATCAAACTCTGGTGAAGGTGGAGAAGAGGATGAACGTTATGAGATTGGGCCAGATGGTCTTAATAGATGCTCAGCAATTAAGCAGGTTGCATCAGGACGATTTGGTGTAACAAGCAAGTACCTTGTTAGTGCAAAAGAAATTCAGATTAAGATGGCTCAGGGCGCAAAGCCCGGTGAAGGTGGACATCTTCCAGGCAAGAAGGTTTATCCTTGGATTGCAAAGACACGTCTTTCAACTCCAGGTGTAGCTCTTATTTCGCCACCACCTCATCACGATATCTATTCAATCGAGGATTTGGCTGAGCTTATCTATGATTTAAAGAATGCAAATAAGGATGCACGCATTTCTGTAAAGCTTGTATCAGAGGCAGGCGTTGGTACTATCGCTTCTGGTGTTGCAAAGGCAGGTGCGCAGGTAATTCTTATTTCTGGATATGACGGTGGTACTGGTGCAGCGCCAAAGTCATCAATTCACAACGCAGGTCTTCCATGGGAGCTTGGCCTTGCAGAGGCTCATCAGACTCTCATGATGAACGGACTTAGAAATAAGGTTGTTATCGAGACAGATGGTAAGCTTATGAGCGGTCGTGACGTAGCTATTGCCTGTGCTCTTGGTGCTGAGGAATTTGGTTTTGCTACAGCTCCACTTGTAACAATGGGTTGCGTTATGATGCGTGTATGTAATCTTGATACATGCCCAGTTGGTGTGGCTACACAGAATCCAGAGCTCAGAAAGCGCTTCACAGGAAAGCCAGAGTACGTTGTAAACTTCATGCGCTTTATCGCACAGGAACTTCGTGAATATATGGCTCAGCTTGGTTGCAAGACTGTTGATGAGCTTTGTGGACGTACAGATTTACTTAAGGTTAAGGACAACTGTCAGAATGGTGCCTATGGAAAGGTAGATATGTCTGCAGTTCTTAATAATCCATTTGAGGGTGAGAAGATTTCTTACAACGACAAGCACGTTTACAACTTTGAGCTTGAGAAGACTGTAGATGAGAAGATTCTTCTTAAGAAGCTTGCCAGTGCTATTAAGGCAGGAAAGCCAGGAGAGCTTTCTGTAGATATTTCAAATACAGATCGAAGCCTTGGAACACTTCTTGGTGCAGAGCTTACACGTAACTTTGGTGAGAGTCTTGAGGAGGATACATACAAGGTTAACTGCCACGGTGCAGGTGGTCAGTCATTTGGTGCATTTATTCCTAAGGGTCTTACTCTTGAGCTTGAAGGTGATTCAAACGATTACTTTGGAAAGGGACTTTCAGGTGGAAAACTTATTGTTTATCCATCAAAGGAGGCAACCTACAAGCAGGATGAGAATATCATCATCGGTAACGTAGCACTTTATGGTGCTACAAGCGGTAAGGCATTTATCAATGGTGTTGCAGGTGAGCGTTTTGCAGTTCGTAATTCCGGTGCAACAGCTGTAGTAGAAGGCTGTGGTGATCATGGTTGTGAGTACATGACTGGTGGTCGTGTAGTAGTGCTTGGAACTACTGGAAAGAACTTCGCTGCAGGTATGTCAGGCGGTATTGCATACGTACTTGATGAAGATGCAACACTTTACAAGAGATTAAATAAATCCATGGTAAGCCTGGAGACTGTTACAGATAAATATGACGTATTAGAGCTTAAGGAAATTATCAAGGAGCATGTTAAAGCGACAGGCTCTGTTAAGGGTAAAGAAGTTTATGAGAACTTCAGTGAATATCTTCCTAAGTTCAAGCGAATTGTGCCATTCGATTACAAGAAGATGATGCAGACCATCGTACAGATGGAGGAAAAGGGATTGTCTTCAGAACAGGCACAGATAGAAGCTTTTAATTTACTCTGTAGATAGATGGGAAGGAGATTATCATGGGAAAGCCAACAGGATTTTTAGAATATGAGCGCAAAGAGGCTGCTGCAGTGTCG
>JAFYYE010000232.1 GCA_017557715.1 Pseudobutyrivibrio sp. | reverse complement strand
CGAAGAAAGCATAAAGATGAATCTTAAGCAGATCTTTGCGGGAAGAAAGGTCAATGTTGTTTTAGATGAGGTTTCAAATGTAGACTTCACTTAAAAGAAGATTCAGGGTAGAAATCAGGTATATGAGTACGACTATCTGGTATTGGCAGCAGGTTCTAAGCCAACATACTTTGGAGTAGAAGGAGCAGAGGAGCATAGCTATTCACTTTGGTCATATGATGATGCAGTTAAGCTTAGAGATAGAATTCACGATTGTTTCAGACTCGCTGCAGATGAGACTGATCCTGCAAAGAAGAAAGAGCTTCTTAGCTTTTATGTTGTAGGTGCTGGTTTCACAGGTGTAGAAATGGTTGGTGAGCTTGCTGAGTACACACCAATCCTTTGCAAAAGATTTGGAATCGATAGAGAGGACGTTACCATCGTTGATGTTGATGGTCTTTCACGTCCAGTACCTATCTTGCCAGAGAAGCTTTCTAATAAGGTAGATAAGCGTCTCAGAAAGATGGGCGTAGATGTAGTTATGAACGCCAGCGTAGTAGGTGTTGGCGAAAACTTCATCAAGCTTAAGAAAAATGATCAGGTTACAGAGCACGTTGCTGGTACAGTTATCTGGACAGCAGGTATCGAAAGCTCTGAGCTTACTACTGAAATCGCTTCACAGCTTGCCAGCGGCGGCCGTGGCAGAATTCAGGTAGATGAGTATCTTCGTTCAGTAGACAATGAGAATGTTTACGTAATCGGAGATAACATGCTCTACACAGCACCAGGTGAGGAGAGACCAGTTCCTCAGATGGTAGAAAATGCTGAGCATTCAGCAGCTACAGTAGCAAAGAACATTGTTGCTGATATTACAAAGAGCGGAAAGCAGGAGTCTTATAATCCTAAGTTCCACGGCGTAATGGTTTGCGTTGGTGGTAGATATGGTGTAGCTAGAGGTGGTATGGCAAAGCATCAGATTAACTTTGCTTCATTCTTTGCTATGTTTGCAAAGCACTTCATCCATATCATTTACTTCCTTCAGGTTATGGGATGGACAAAGGTATTTAGCTACCTTAAGCACGAATTCTTTACTATTAGAAATAGACGAAGCTTTTTAGGAGGCCATTTCTCAAACAGAACACCAAGCTTTATGTTGGTTGCACTTAGAATTTGGCTAGGAATGGTTTGGGTTTTTGAAGGTGTTATGAAGATTGTCGAAGGCTGGTTCGTGGAACCAAAGCTTGCTGGCTTCTTCGGTGGCGCTAATAGCTGGTTTGATTCACTTCTTGGAAGAATTGACCCAGCGGCAGTTGATGCAGCAGCTTCGGCTTCTACAGAGGCAGTAGATACAGTGGCTTCAGCTTCTACTGCGGTTGCAGATGCAGCAGTTAGCACAGGTACAGTTATCTTTGACTGGAACCTAAAGCTATTCGAGTTAATCCTTGTTTCAGGCACAGAGCTTGCAAAGTCTACAATCACTGATATCGCCTTTAAGATTCAGGTTCCATTTGTAGATTGGTTTGTTGAGAACGGCGTTCTCGGTTCTGATGGAATGCAGATGGCTATGCAGATTGGAATTACAGTAGTACAGATTTTAATTGGTCTTGGACTTATTGCTGGTTGCTTTACATTCCTTTCATCTGCTGTATCACTTGTACTTCAGGCAATGTTCGTTACTACAACCGGATTATATCTCAATACATTCTGGATGATTTTTGCAGGTATTGCAGTATTGTTCGGTGGTGGTTATACATTCGGTATTGACTATTACCTTATGCCATTCTTGAAAGAGAAGTGGAAGAAAGTTAGATGGGCAAGAAAGTGGTATCTCTACAATGAATAAAAATGTGTTAGAGTTTGACGCTGCATTTGAAATGGTTAAGCAGGAAACCAAGAGAATACTTCATAGTGGCCCTTCGCTGATTAGCAATTACACAGGCTATCTGTCTGATGCTACAGGGAAGATGATGAGAGCATCGGCTCTTTTGGCAGCTTCTATGAATGAAGAGGGAATGGTTCCTTATGATGCAGTTATCTTTGCTTCTGCAGTTGAAATCTTACACTTAGCAACATTGGTTCACGACGATATTATGGATGACGCTGACACTCGAAGAGGTCTTATTACTCTTCAGAAGAAAGCAGGAAAGAGAACTGCAGTAATATGCGGAGACTATCTACTTGCGGCGGCAATAAACGAATTATCAAAGGTTGTAACAGATGAGAAGTACAAAAAATTCAACTTCTCAAGATATGTTGAAAGCATTGCTTTAGGAGAGCTTAGACAAAATATCAACAACAGAAATTTCAGACTAAAAACATTCAGATATTTGTCTATTATCGACGGTAAAACCGCAGCTCTTTTTGAGGCAGCTTACCACGCTGGAGCCCTGGCGGGAGATGCAGACGAACAGCAGATAAAGCTTTTCAGAAAGCTCGGCCGCTATACAGGCATTATTTTCCAGCTAACAGACGATTGCATTGATTTTGAAAATACTAAAGAGATAGCTCTAAAGCCTGTTATGTCAGATTTTCAAAATGGAGTTGTTACATTACCACTTATTCATACATTTTCTAAAAATCCTTCCCTGATAGAAAAGGCAGAGAAAGATCAATTATCTACAGAGGAAATGTATCAACAGGTAATGAAGGCTGGGGGAGTGGAATTTACCCATCAGCTTGCCAAGGGCTATTACGAAAAAGCTACTCGTACTGCAAATAGTCTATCTCTTAATAAGATGCAGCAAAAAATCCTTTTAGGCTTGTTAGAGAGAGCCTATGTGGGATTGAAGAAATAACGTTATTAATGGCATAAGTCACTAATATAAAGCAATTAAAGAAAGGATTTAAACATGAAGAAAAGAATTTTAGCACTTATGTGCACAACAGCAGTTCTTGCATCAGCATTTGTTGCTTGTGGCTCTGAAGAGGAAGATGTAACTACATTTGCTCCTTCAACAACTACTGAGGAGGCTGCTACTGAGACAGCTCCTGCAACAACTACTACAAATACTGTAGCAGCAGGCGAGCTTTTAACAGGTTTAGGTACAAGCGTATCTATCGCTGATTCAAAGGATCCAGCTGATGGAGAAGACGGTACAGCACAGGTTGATGCTACAATTGCAGCAGTAACAGTTGATTCAGAGGGAAAGGTTGTTGAGTGTAAGATTGATATCGCTCAGACAAAGATCGGCGTTTCTGCAAACGGAAAGATTACATCAGATTTAAATGCAGAGTATCCTTCAAAGAGAGAGCTCGGTGATAGCTACGGTATGAAGAAGGCTTCTGTTATTGGTAAGGAATGGTATGAGCAGGCTGATGCTTTCGCAGCTTGGACAGTTGGTAAGACAGCTTCTGAGATTAGTGGTATGAGCATTGATCAGGGTCTTGCAGGTGATGCAGATCTTGCAGCTTCAGTTTCTATTCACGTAACAGGTTTCCAGTCTGCAGTTCTTGAGGCTATTAACAAGGCAGTAGCTGGCGGCGCAGCTGCTGGAGACAAGCTTGGTCTTGGTCTTTCAACAAACATTGCTAAGTCTACAGATGCTTCTGCAGATGCAGAGGGTGTTGCTGAGGCTTACACAACTATTTCTGTTCTTACAGTAAATGCTGATGGCGTTATCACAAGCTCAATCCTTGACGCTGTTCAGGCAAAGGTTACATTTGATGCTTCAGGTGTTATCACAGCTGATAAGTCAGTTGATGTACCTAGCAAGAACGAGCTCGGTGATGCTTATGGCATGAAGAGCGCTTCTGCTATCGGTAAGGAGTGGAATGAGCAGGCTCAGTCTTATGCTGATTGGACAGTAGGTCACTCACTTAGTGATATCAACGGTCTTCAGTTAGACGAGGGTAGAGTTGCCGATGAAGATCTTGCAGCTTCTGTATCAATTCACGTTACAGATTTTAATAGTGTTATTTCAAAGGCTATTGCAAGCGCAGAATAATTTTTATAAAATTTTAGGGAGTGCTTTTACAGGGCACTCCCTGTTTTTATTTAGTAGTTTTGATTGGTGAGTATATGAGCAAGGGAAAAGTTTTAGGTGTAATTTTAATCATTTTATTGATTGTTTTTATAGTATTTACAAGAAAAGGTCTCTTTGGGAAAGGTGATGTAGCAGAGGAGCAAAACAGATACACAGCTACATTTATAGACATTTTTGATACCAGAACAGAAATTGTTGGATATGCTCCTACAGAGGACGAGTTTTCAAAGAAGGCTACAGCTCTTAGAGAAGAGCTTATTAATTACAATAATCTTTATGATATTTATAATGATTATGAAGGTGTAAATAATATTAAAACAATCAATGACAATGCAGGCGTTCAGCCGGTTGTTGTTGATGAAAAAATAATAGACCTTCTTAAATTTAGCAAGGAAATGTATGCAGCTACAGATGGAAGAGTAAATATTGCTATGGGTTCGGTGCTTTCTATCTGGCATCGCTATAGAGAGGCTGGTGTAGATGACCCTGAGAATGCCAAGCTTCCACCGATTGAGGACCTTAAGGCAGCAGCTGAGCACACAGATATAGAAAATCTTATTATTGATGAGACAGCAAAGACGGTTTATTTACAAGATCCTGAAATGTCTCTTGATGTGGGAAGTACAGCAAAGGGCTATGCTGCACAGAAGACTATGGAGTTTGCCAGAGCACAGGGATATTCAAATATGTTACTTAGTCTTGGTGGAAACATTGCTGGTATTGATGGGCGTATAGATGGTACTCCTTTTAGACTGGGCATCCAGAATCCTGATATGGATAGTGATGTAGATTACATCAAAAAGGTAGATATTAAAGATGGACAGTGTGTAGTATCCAGCGGTGATTACCAGAGATATTACGAGGTGGATGGAAAAAGATATTGTCACATTATAAATCCTGACACACTTTTCCCATCAGATACTTTCGCACAGGTTTCTATAATCACAGATGATTCTGGAATGGCGGATGCATTTTCTACCGCCCTTTATAATATGACTATCGAAGATGGATTGGAATTCGTAAATACGAATGATAATATAGAGGCAATGTGGGTGTATGCAGATGGAAGCATAGTATACTCAGATAACTTTGAACAGTATTTAGTGGATTAAAAATATGAAAAGAAATGACATTATTTTAATAGCAGTTCTTTTGGTGGTATCCATAGGTCTGCTGATAGGTGTAAATATATACAGGAAAAACAATACCTCTGGCAGTGCTAAGGTAGAGGTTACGGTAGATGGAAAGGTATATGGCACCTATCCATTGGATGAAGACCGCCAGGAGCGAATAGAGCTAGCTGATGGTTCTTATAATATCCTAAAGATTTCTGATGGCAAGGCTAGTGTTATCGAAGCCAGCTGTCCTGATAAAATCTGCGTTAATACAGCGGATATTCATTACACAGACGAGACTATAGTATGTTTGCCAAACAAGGTTGTTGTAAAAATTGTTAATGGAGAGGAAAACGATGTTGATGGAATGACTCGTTAATCCATCAATTGTTTATAAGATATGAAGACTAAGAAAATAACATTAATAGGATTGCTTATTGCTCTTGCCTTTGTTCTTTCCTATGTGGAGTTTTTGCTTCCACTTAGCATTGGCATTCCAGGTGCAAAAATTGGACTAGCCAATCTGGCTATTATGGTGGCGCTGTTTCTTTTGGGATGGCAGGAGGCACTAATGCTTTCTATCGTCAGGGTAATACTGGTTGGATTTACCTTTGGAAACATGGCTATGATGATGTATTCCCTTGCAGGAGCTGCACTTTCATTTGCAGCTATGCTCATAGCAAAAAAGACGAAGAAGTTTTCTATTACCGGCGTCAGTGTTATAGGTGGTGTGTTCCACAATGTTGGTCAGATACTTGTGGCAATGGCTGTTTTGGAGACTGAGCAGCTGATTTATTATCTGCCATTTCTCATTGTAATAGGAACTATCTCAGGAATAGTTATCGGAATTATAGCATCTATGATTCACAAACGTATTAAAGGAATTAGCAATCTTTTTTAAAGAGTTTGATTCTGTTATAGAAAGTGTTGATAAGTAAGGTGTTATGGTTGCATTATTGTGGGCTTTTGCGTTATACTCTAACCGATTTAAAGTTTTATTAATTACTAATTATATGCACAGATAGGAAATATTATGGGTGAGTATGTTATTAGCTGTTGCTCAACAGCAGATGTTACAGAAGAATATTTAAAAGAAAAAAATATTGAGCATATTTGTTTCCATTATTATATGGATAATGTAGCATATACAGACGATTTATTTAAGTCAATGTCAGCTACAGATTTTTATCAGGCTATGACAGATGGTGCCATGACACGTACTTCTCAGGTTAATGCAGAAGAGTTTACAGAGTATTTTAAGGGCTTTTTAGAGCAGGGTAAGGATGTTATTCACCTTACACTTTCAAGCGGTATTTCAGGTGTTATCAATTCAGCACGTATTGCGGCACAGGAGCTTCAGGAGCAGTATCCTGACAGAAAGCTTGTTGTTTTCGACAGTCTTACAGCTTCAGCAGGCTACGGTCTTTTCATGGATAAGCTTGCATCTCTTAGAGATGAGGGATACGATTTTGACAAACTTGTTAGCTGGACAGAAGAGCACATCCAGAATCAGAATACATGGTTCTTCACTACAGATCTTACATTCCTTATTCGCGGTGGTAGAGTTTCAAAGCTTTCAGGATGGTTTGGTACAGCTTTAAATATCTGCCCACTTATGAATGTCAACAGCGAAGGAAAGCTTTGCCCTAGACAGAAGTGTCGTGGCAAGAAGCTTGTTAAGAAGGCCGCTCTTCAGGCTATCAAGGAGCGCATCGATAATGGCGACGATTATGATGAGAACATTTTCATCACACATTCAGTTTGCTACGAGGATGCCAGAGAAGTAGCAGATATGCTTGAGTCTGCTTTCCCTAAGATGAAAGAGAAGATTCGTATTTTCGATATAGGACCTACTATCGGTTCACACACAGGCCCAGGTACAGTTGCCATTGGTTTCTGGGGCTCTGCAAAAGAACTATAATTGTTCAATAAATATGTAGAATTAAAGTGTTGAGTTTATTATCATAAACTCAGCACTTATTATATTGGAGGGAATCATGAAAGAAAAAATTAAAGGCTTACGCTTAAACATCACAATCTCGGGACTTTTTAGCATTATTCTGGGTATTCTTTTGTTGGCATATCCAGCAGAAAGTCTTACCACAATCAGCCGCGTTCTTGCAGGCATCATCATTTTGGCTGGCATTTTTATCATCATCAGCCAGATTTTTGAAAATGGATTTAATGCTATGGGAATAGCAGTAGGTGGTGTTCTTGCTATTATTGGTTTATGGATTTTTATGGCTCCAGGAGCAATCGTTTCCATTATTCCAATAGCAATTGGAGTTCTTCTTGTGGTTCATGGTTTGCAGGATTTGGGATTGGCTATCGAAGCTACTAAGGCACATGCGCCACGTCCATGGCTCACATTTATTGTTGCAATCATAAACATTCTTCTTGGTGCTGTTTGTGTTGCAGATGCATTTAATGTTGTAACTATAGCAACTCGCCTCATCGGAATTATGCTTATCTATGATGGAATCACAGATATTTTTACTGTTCATAAGGTGAATAAGGCTTCAAAGATTATTGATGTAGATATTTTACACGAGGAAGACGTTTAAAAATGGGGCAAATGGAATTTAAAATGGAACGCACAGGCCTGCTTGAAGTGGGGGATGTGCTTCCAATTACTGAATATGCCCTTTCCAATTCATATTATTATGTGTTAGGAAGGTCATATGCCATGTCTGGCAATTACACAACCTTAGAGAGAATATCCGCTAAGGAGGGTAAGGTGGTTGACGTAAAGGAGACACCGAAAGGATTCTACGTTACAGTAGAGTATAAGGATTCTTAAGGAGCAATAATGAATAATCAGACACAAAATGCTATAGATATTGTGCTTGCTGAGAGCTTGAAGGAGCTTGCCGCCACTAAGCCAATAGAAAAAATCACAATCAGAGAAATCACAGATAAGGCTGGAGTTATTCGCCCTACTTTCTATAATCATTTCCAAGATAAATATGAGCTTTTAGAGTGGATTACTATCAATGAATTGTTTAATCCGGTAGAGCCTCTTTTATCCAACGGAATGCTTAAGGAAGCTGTGACTTACATCCTTACAAAGATGGAAAAGGAAAAGGATTTTTACAAGAGGGCAATCGCTCTCGAGGGGCAGAATTCATTTAACGAAATTTTAAATCGATGCATTGCAGGGGCTGTGCAGAAGTATCTTGATGTGGAGAGTCTGGCAAAGGTTGCTAATTATCCTTGGTTGAAGGAAGAATTAGTGGCAGAATTTTTGGCTCATTCAATTAGCTGGGTAACCATCCAGTGGATTGAAAAAGGAATGAGAGTACCAGTTGAGGAATTAACTGACGTTTACGTTAAAATTTTCCACAGTCCAATCATTGAAGTTGTGACTAGCTTAAAGGAATAATACAAAATATATGCATTGTATCTTGTATAAACACCCAAGAAAATGGTTGAATATAAGTTAGGAAAAAGTTTGATAAATGTGCGAATAATATTCGTATTTTAATTGATTGGAGTATAATAAATATATGAGTTTGTTAGAAGATCTGCTAATAATAGTAGGTGTACTTTTAGACGTGTTTGCCACTATGGAAATACAGGGGGCAATGATAGCACAGATTAGAAAGAGAACATTGGCCCTTGCTTGTGCCGTTGTTGCAGGTATTGAACTTGCATTCTTCTTCGGTGGGTACGCCATTTGTTGGTTATTGGCATCAGGAGGATATATAGCTGATCCATATTATTATGGAGAAGCTGTGGCAGCTGTAGTGCTTGCTATTCTTGGAATTAGACTTATCGTAAAAGCTATTAAGCACGAGTTTATCCAGGAAAGATTAAAGGATGCGCTCAGAGTATGGGATTATGTAAAGATAATCGTTGTTTCCAGCTTCTATACAGCAGCTGCAGGTTGCGTATGTGGTCTGGTTGGAATTACCGTGCTTCATGTGTTCGTCATCATTGTTGTTATTTCGATTCTTATGGTTATAATGGGATTATATACAGGTCTTCATTATGGCTTCGAGAACAAAACCATTGCGTATGTAATTGGTGCAGTTCTTTTATGGGGAGTAAGCTTAGAAATGTTATTGCATAGGATATTAGAGGTTATCTAGTAAAGCATTTGGGGCAGGAGTTTGAAAAAACATTATTTTCCTAAAACACTAATTCAAAAGCTGATTTTCACATTTATTGTTATGGCGGCTTATCTGATAGGTAGGGAGCTGCCGCTTTATGGTGTGGATTTGGCGGCTTATGATGCTTTTAGGGATACTAGTTCAGATTTAATAATGCAGACAATCGGAGGAGATAGATACAAGACAAGTTTGCTTGCTCTTGGTATATCTCCTTTTATGTTTTCTACGCTGTTTGTGCAGATGGTTGTGGCTTTTAAAACTGCAGACAGTAAATCTTATACATCGCCACGAAAAATCACCCGAGCCACTTTGATTTTAATGGCAATCTGGGCCACGGTTCAGGCCTATTTCACTACACAATCTACAATCTACATATTTGATGGGGGCTGGCAGCTCTTTTTAGCTAAGTTTGTATCTGGAATCGAAATGATTACAGGTGCTTTTGTAATTCTTTGGCTTGCCACCAGAAATGGAAAATACGGTGTCGGCGGTCAGACTATTTTGATTTACGTAAACATCTTGGACAGTGTGGTCAATGCCGCCAGAAGCGTGCCTTTTAAGGATTTAAAAATCATAGGAATCTTTTGTATAGCGGCGCTGGTGTCCACAATTAGCTTTGAAAATACTGAGTACAGAATTCCGATGCAGAGGATATCCATACACAGCATTTTTTCGGATAAAAATTATATACCAATAAAGTTTTATCCAATAGGAATGATGCCGGTTATGTTTTCATCGGCATTCTTTCAGTTGCCGGTGTATGTGTGTACACTTCTTGTCATGATATTTCCGGACAACAAGGATTTTCAGTGGGCAGTTGAAAACATGGATACCTCACATCCATTTGGTATAGGTGTTTTCATTGTAGTTTTATACGTAATTACGGTATGGTTTTCCTTTATTTTTATTAGTCCGAAAAAGCTTACTGAGTCCATGCAGAAATCTGGAGATAGTATCACAGGACTTAGGGCGGGAAGGAAAACAAGAGCTTATATCAGTCATAGATTATTTGCCATTGCAGTTTTCTCAGCATTTGATTTGAGTTTATTTATAGCGGTGCCATTGTATTTAAACATATTGGGGCTGGTGCCAGCATCGGTGGTGAGCTTGCCATCAGTCATTATCGCAATGGCTAGTATTAATTGTAATTTGTATCGAGAGTTTAAGGCGGTGAAAGAGTACGACGCTTATGTACCTTTCATATAAAAGCCACCCCGGCGAGGGGGAAGGTGCCCGAAGGGCGGATGAGGTGTATTAATGCTTTACTTTATTCCTGCATGGTATCAACAGAATAAGTGGAAAGAGCTAGAGCAGAGTTGGCACACAAGAAGGATGCACACAGAGTTTGATGACACTGTAAAACAGGTGCAGATGTTTCATCGAAGCGGCATGCATGATTTCAAAATTCTTCTTTTAAGCCACACTCCAAACTTCAGACATTTCCTACATCGCCAGGGAGTGCTACACGCATCCTACTGGTCTTGTTTTGATGCCATTCAGGAAGTGACAAAGAAAAATGCAGTGGTGTTTTCATTTCATAATCTGAAATGGCCAGAGGGAATAGAATTTGTTTATACACCGTTTGTGGTGGTGGCTTATCTTAATAATGAGAAGTATGCCCAGATAGAGTTTGGCGAGGCAGGAAATCCTATCGAAGTAGATATGTATCAGGGGGGCTTACTAAGTAAGAAAAATATTTATGACGACAGAGGTTTTGTGTCTGCCATTGAGGTGTATCAACAGGGGCAAATCGTATATACGGATTATCTGACTGAATCGGGCGTGGCAAAAATGCGAGAGTATGCAGATGATGGTCGAGTGGAAATCAATCCCAATTCAAATACATTTTTGGTATTTGATGGAGATGAAGTGGAGACTTGCACCTTTAATTCACTTCATTACGCCAATATTTTAGAGGTTATTCGTGAGGTTTTTTACACTCATATTCTTGCCAATGACGATGATGATATATTCTGCATCGCCATGCATCAGAAAAATGTGTTTGTAGCTAATGAGTTGGTTGGTAGAAAGAAATGTATTTTGTCATTTTATGAGGAGCGATACAGGCTGAAGAATTATCCAGAGGCTTTCAATCTGGTGAAGCATGCAGGCTTTATTGTCACTGATTCCGAGGCTACCAGTAGATATCTTGTGAGAGAACTGGGAGAGGAGATTGATAATCTGATTGATAT
>JAFYYE010000026.1 GCA_017557715.1 Pseudobutyrivibrio sp. | reverse complement strand
TGCCGTTTTCATCAACAAGCATCGCACCTGCGCCTGCCATAGAAATAAGAACATTTCTTGCTCCCATTTCCTGAAGCTTTAATGCGCCATCATATATCTCATCATCATTAGTAAGAACCTTTCCTACTATCTCGCCAAGCTCGAAGTTGTTTGGCTTAATAAGGAATGGATGGTACTTAAGAACGTTTGTAAGCAAATCCTTTGTTGCATCAACAACAAATTCAATTCCCTTTCCATCAAGCATTGAAAGAATCTTTTCATATACATCATCTGGAAGAGAATTTGGAATGGAACCAGCAAGAATAAGCACATCGCCTTTCTCTAATTTTGAAAGCTTATCCATAAGCTCCTTCTGAGATGCTTCATCAATCTTTGGACCCTGAGCATTAATCTCAGTCTCCTCATCAGCCTTAAGCTTTACATTGATTCTGGAAATACCATTTTTAAGGTGGATGAAATCTGTATCGATACCCTGAGCCTTAACTCCTTCATCGATAGCACGACCTGTGAAGCCTGCAACAAATCCAAGTGCAGTACTCTTAACATCCATCTCTGCCAGAACCATGGATACATTGATACCCTTTCCGCCAAAATAATATTCCTCGCTAGCAGAACGGTTTGTCATGCCTGGGAGTAAATCCCCATCCATTCGCACTACATAGTCGATAGCAGGGTTAAATGTAACCGTATAAACCATTGTCTTACCTCCGTTTAAACTATTCCACACAGATTTTAACTGTGGTGTTACTTGTGTACTCCTTTGATGGTTGCTTATCTGTGATTATTGTGCATTCATTAAGTTCTGCAAATGTCACAGAATTAATCTCATCAAATTTTGTGTGATCCGCCAGAATGTATGATTTATATGCATGTCTGATTGCGGCTGTCTTAATCATTGCCTCATCGGCATCCGGTGTTGTAAAACCAGCGCCTACAGATATTCCATTTGTACCCATAAAAGCCTTCGTAAAATGATATTTACGAATAAACTCGGTACAATCCGGTCCAACTACCGCCTCGGTGGAAACCTTAAGCCTTCCGCCAATCATAATAACCTCAAGCCCCTTGTCCATAAGAAGCTTTGCGTGCACAACACCATTTGTGATGTACTTTGCTTTGTGATTATTAATGTATTCAAGCATGGCAAGTGTAGTGGTGCCAGCATCGATATAAACAAAATCGTTGTCCTGAATCAGACTTGCTGCATAACGGCTGATGTTGTCCTTTTCAACGACATTCTTTTGTGCCTTTTGCTTTACCGCATCTTCTTTAGTAATAACATCCTTTGATGATATAGATGTAGCTCCTCCAAATACCTTAATCAGCTTTCTAGCACGATTAAGCTCATTTATATCTCGCCTAATGGTAGCTGCTGAAGTATCTAAAAGCTCAACAAGCTCATTAACTGAAACTGCTTTTTTATCATTAACGATTTCGATTATTCGTGTCCTTCTCTCTTCTGTAAGCATCTGATTATCCCCACCTTTTGAACATTTCTGCTCACCTATGATTATTATAATCAAAATATAACATTTGATTTTATTGATGACAATCATAAATGCTCACAATCAATCACAAATAATCAAATTCTGTCACTTTATACAGTTTTAGACATTTCTTTTTGTCTAGTTTTTTTCCTTTTTATGCCTTTCTTTTTCTAAATACATGTCTTTATCTGCTGCATCAAGACAATCTCTGAGATTTCCAAATTCTGAATAAATCGCTTTACCAATAGAAAGCCTTATAGTCATTTGTATATTAGCAAGCTGACTGGTTCTTCCAATTTCAACTTCCAACTCCTGAACTATACTTTCTACTTCTGCAAGATTCTTGTGTTGATGAAGAATAATAAATTCATCACCACCAAACCTGAAAACAACGCTATTATCAGATGCTACATGCTTCAGAACGTGGCTTGTTTTCGTAAGAACCAAATCACCAAAGTCATGTCCGTACATGTCGTTAATCTGCTTAAACTTATCAATATCAATCATTATCAGTGAGAAATCTGTCTGATCTTGCTCGTACTGCTTCATGAACTTTTCAACGATTTCCCCAAATGCTCGACGATTATAAAGACCAGTAAGGGCATCTGTAAGTGTTAATAATTCAAGCTTCTCCTGCTCCCTAAGTTCATCGGTGATATCCTTGAAGTACCCAACAAGTCCTACAATTCGTCTGTCTACGACATACGGCTGCTTGCTAGCAACAATCTTTCGAACACTACCCTTTACAATACATTCTCCTCGTACATTCTCTATGCTCTTTCCGTTATTTATAACGTCTAACTCATCTTTCTTAAATGGTTCTGGATTTATATGCCATCCCATGTCCTCATCAGTTTTTCCAAGAATTTCTTCCACAGACTGAAGTCCATAGTAATCAAGGAACATCTGATTAGCGCCAAGGAATCTACGATTCTTATCCTTCCAGAAAACACCCACCGGAATAAGTTGAAGGATATTTTCAAAGGTTGGATTGCGTCTCTCTGGAATCTCACTACCTTCCACATCCGTGCTTCTTTGTCTCTCACTCTGACTACCATTCATTCGACGCACTATTTCATTTGATGCTTCACCGACACAACTTAATAGGGCATCATCATTTTCAATATGCATAATTGAAAGAATAATCATCTTCCAAACATAGTTACCCCTTGCATCACAAATTCTAATAAATCCTACCGTTGAACCACTAGGTTCCTCTGCAATTCTTTGCTCAATTGTCTCCATATCAAACAATCGCTGGAAGTATATCTTGTCATCTGGATGCACCAATGTATCGCATATGGCACTTATCACCTCGCGGGATTTATTAACTCCTGATTTAATATGTAGTCTACTGTCACTTAAATAAATATTTTCATAGAAATCAGTGTGAATACCAAACAAATCAACACATTCATATAGTGAAAACATCGAACGGCTGACCGCATCTATTTTTTCATCATAATTTGTACTGTTAAATCTTGAAAGCAATCTGTAGGAAACAAGGTATGCGTCCCTTTCTCCTTCCACAGATTCACCCACATGACGAACACGCATGTTTACAATTCGACCATTACTGATGTAATCCATACTTTCAGTTATTTGTTCCTTTTTGCTGTGCTCACAAATATCGATAAAATGATTATATTGAAGCCATCTAGTATGCTCCTCATTAAGCATGAGCTCTATATCCGCAGTGTCCTTATAACCAAACAACTCCATAGTCGCTATAAAATCTGCATTAGCATACTTAAGGCTCCATACACCTTTTTCTATTACCACTATCGCAAGTGGAAGTGCATGGTCATTTTCGCTATTTTCAATATTTTGCAGGGGATTTTGTCGCAAAATATCTATTTTTCCTAACTCATCATAGAAATAACGTTCCTCGTAATTTTCGAGGATTCTACCAGCTTTTTTTATGCAGTCCAATCCTTCAAAGTATGGCATAGGCCGACCAATTAAATAACCCTGGATTAGTTCGCAGCCTATACTCGTCATGAAATCAAATTGTTCCTGAGTTTCTACACCTTCTACAAGAGTGTGGACACCAAGATTTTTTATCATGGATACTACATGTCTAAGGATTATCTTTCCATTTTCTGTAGTCTCAAATTGACCAAGAAAATCCATATCTATTTTTACAAGATCAAACTCATAATTTTTTAAAACGTTAAGAGATGAATACCCGCTTCCGAAATCATCCATCCAAACTGTAAAGCCATTTTGGCGTAGCTTACTTATCTGTTCCATAATGAACTGCGGGTTGTCCATGAGGGCACTCTCTGTCACCTCTAAATGGAACATATTCTTAGGACACTGGTATTCTTCAACTTTACGCTCTAAAAATTCCACTAAGTCCATTAACTCAAAATCAATTCGTGATAAATTGATTGACACCGGAACTGCTTGCATTTTTCCAGCTATATCAGAATGATAGCGAGACAAAACTTCTTCGATTACAAAAGTATCAATCTTATGGATAAGTCGATATTCCTCAAGGACAGGTATAAATTCATTTGGGAATACCATACCTTTAACAGGATTTTTCCAACGCACAAGCGCCTCCCAACCACAAATTTTTCCCGTCATGGCGCGAACTATTGGTTGATAATATACCTTTATATATTTTTTCTTTATTGCCTCCTCTAATCCGTCTAAAATTTCCTGCTTACGCTGGATAGAACCACCAAGTTCATTGTCATAAACACGGTACTCTGCATCATATTTTTTCTTAATACTGATGCATGCCATTCGTGCCTTATCGCAACACTTAGTCACTTCCTTTTCTTGTCCATCAAAAATGTATATACCAGCCTTAAGCTCTACATTTACGCTCTTTCGTATTAATTTAATTCTGTCGCGAATATTTTTTATAGATTGAATGATTTGTATAGAATTTACGCAGACCATAAAATGATCCCCAGAAAATCTAGAAACCAGCTGTCCTTCAAATTCGTTTTTAATAATGTAACCTATGGAGATTAGAAGTTCGTCACCCATTTCATATCCATAGTTCGCATTAAAAATTTTGAAGTTCTCCAAATCGAAGAAAATAAAGGCGTATTTCTGACCTTCTGGAGCTGTATCCAACAGATTTTGAGCGCAAGAGTAAAAAGTCTGCTTGTCCAGCAAACCTGTCAGTTCATCTGTAGATGTTCTGTATTCACTATAATCCCCCATATTTTAAGCCTCTATCTTCTCCATTTTGAGTCATTTTATTCTAGCAGACAATTGTGAACTTTTTATCGAATAAATGTGGAGAGATTTGGATTGTGTATAAATAAATTGAGCTGCCTTACGACCTTGGTTTACAAAGTCGAAAAGCAGCTCTTAAGCGAAAACTGTGATAATCATTATTTAGTTCCTTTCTGCCAAATTATCTCCAAAGTTACTTCCCTTCACGTCACCCGGTAAGACCTCTGTCAAATCTGATAACGGAGAATTGGTCCGCTTGCTTTGTGGGATAATTCTTTTTTTGTTTTGTTACTTTTATTATCGGATGGTTAGTTCGAAAGTTTATATGTAACAATTATTTTTCTAGATATAAAAATGCAGATACCCGACTGTATAGTCAAGTATCTGCATAAATATTATTCTGGCTGAGCTACTGTCTCAGTTGTTTCTTTTTCAATTTTGCCTTCCGCAATTTTCTTTTCATATCTTGTGTAGATAATCCAAGCTGCAAGACCAAATACTACAGGACCACTAAGTGACCAGAATGTAGTCTTGATATCGCCATCAAGTGCTGGCTGGATGATTGCAAATGCGTTTGCAAAGAAAAGTGTAAGTGTTACAACATATCCCCAGATGTTTGCTGACTTCTGAGATTTGAAAATTACAAAGCTTCTGTCAATTCCCTGCAGCTTCTTGAACTTAGGGAAAGCAAATGAAATGAACATGTAAGGTACTGTCATACCAACGTTAACCATAGCTGTAAGGATAACGAAGAACTTCTGCATTGAATCTCCACCAAATGAAACGAGAAGAATCATAACGCTTACTACTGCACACTGTACCCACATAGCATTCTTAGGCATACCGTCTGCTTCAATCTCACCCATTTTACCAGGCCAAAGCTCCTTAGGAGTACCCTCAATAATCTGCTTAAGTGGTGAGTAAACAAGTGTGAATAATGCTCCTGCAAGAGCAAGAAGCATGATAAGTGCATAAACACGAGCAAAGCCGTGAGCAAGTGCAACCTGTGTAGCTACAGATGCGCCGAATACCTTACCAAATGTAGCAGCAAAGTTTGACATAATTACATATGAAACATTTCCTAGTGTAATGCTGTCAGCACCAAGAACTTCTGCGTAGTTTGTAAATGAACCTACAAGCATGATAAGTGATGCGTAACCAACTACGATAACCATAGCTGCAATGATGATTCCCTTAGGGAAGTTCTTCTTAGGATTCTCTGTCTTATCTACAAGACCACCAACTGCCTCGATTCCGCCGTATGCAAATAACGCATATACGATAAATGAGAGGAGCATGATTGGGCTGCCCTGATATGCAACATTAAGAGGAACCTTAAGTGACTCCATGCCAGCGAATGGCTGCTCAAGCTGACCACCGCGAGCGATAATCATAATGATAGAACCAACTACTACCATGATATTGATAGTAAGAACGGCAGTACCACCGATTGATGTTACCTTGCTAATCTTATCAATACCCTTTGAATCAAAATATGTGATGAAAATAAAAAATAAAACAGCCATGATGCCAAGGAGTCTTGAGCCTGATAAAAACTCAATACCAAAGAATGACCATGTTGATGTTGTATCTTCACCAAAGATAATGTTTGAAACTGGTACCCAAATACCAGATGATACATTTACCATCCAAAGTACATAAGATGTATACCACATAAAAGTACCGATGAATGCGTACTTAGGTCCTACTGACTTACACATCCATGAGTACATTCCACCTGTCTCGTTACGGAATGCTGAACCGAACTCTGCTACCATAAATGCAAATGGAATAAAGAATAAAATACCTGCGATTACGAACCAAGGAATCGCTGCATATCCCATTAAGTAATAAGAACGTGGAATGTTGTTAAAACCGTAAACTGATGTAAAAATCATCAGAATGAGGGACATAAGCCCTAATTTCTTTTCTTTCATTACTAACTTCCTTATAACAAAATATATTCTCTATTTAATTTCCGCAGGGCGAAAACTTGAATATTATATCATGTCATTAAGGATTTCTCTATAATTTAGTTATATAAAACAGTGAAAATACAATGTATTAACACTTTAAAACGCAAAAGAAATATACACTAATATTTGCTGATGACGAAAAATAGCACCCAGCAATTTTGCCAGGTGCTACATTCTATCTAACGTCAGAACCATCTGCCCATCTATCCATGATTTTTGTGGAACATCGTTTATTATATCATCAGGTCGATAGTTCCCTATTAGAAATGGTGAGGTCGGATCATGAAGACTGCTTTGAGCCATTACTACTTCAGGCTCCGCATTGGCATAGCAATACCTACAAAGATGCTTACAGGTATTGTAAGCTCCAATATCACTTGAAAGATAGCAGGCACATTCTGCTCTGGCACCCTTCTTCTTTGGAGCAACTATCCTTTGCCCAATAGCCTTCTCATAATCAGCAATTGTCATGCAACCCCCACAGTCCGCTCCAAACTGAACCAGTTCTTCTCCTTCTGCACAAGGCTTAACTGTCATTTCATGAGCTGCTGCAATTTCTATAATCTTCTTTCCCATTCTAAGGCGCTGCTCTTTTGTAACTTCCTTTGCTTCAGGGAAATTTCTTCTTACCTTAGGATATAAATCTATGAAGCTGATAACTACTGTTTTTGTGTATCCCTCTAGAGCTTCAGCTATTTGCTGAAATGCATTGATGTGATATTCCTTTGTGTATCTATCTGAGATGAAGATTGGATCATAGCGCCAGCCAACACAATTTACACCAACTATATCAGAAAGTTTCTTGAAATCCTCTATCAGCTTGTGCTTGTCTGGCACATTAGGCTCTATATCTCTTCCATAAGATGTCAGGGTCACATACCAAAACTGCCCATAGCCCTTCAGCAAATCCATATACTTAAACATAGGCGCTGGATTCTTTGTACAAAAACCAATCACATCCACCACCTCTGGATTCAACTTGTATCTGCTGACCTGCTTAGGATTATATGGATTTCTAACACAGACATATCCGTCTTTCAGCCTGTTAGCAAACCAATCTGAATAAAACGCTGGGATGTCCGTGCGCTGACCTGTGTTGATTATCATAATCTACCTCTGTCGCTCAATCTTATAATATCTAAAATCCCCATCCTCTTTTATGAACTTGAATCCTACCTTTTCCATAACATGCTGACTTCTAGTATTCTTTAGAACGGTATCTGCATTTACCACTTTCATACCCAACTCTTCAAATGCATATTTAATAGCAAGCTTTTCTGCTTCTGTTCCATAACCTTTACCTTTGGCAGTATCATTTTGCATATGAATACTGAGTGTGCATTCTTTACTGGTTTTATCAATTTCCTTGAGTTGCACTTCTCCTATAGGCTTACCTTCTAACATAACTGCAAACAATATTCTTGAAGAATTCTGTTTTGAATCATAATATCTGTCCACAGTTGCCTCATTATAAATAAAAGTTTTGAACAAACTCATGTCCATATAAATTGATTCATCATTTGTCCAC
>JAFYYE010000231.1 GCA_017557715.1 Pseudobutyrivibrio sp. | reverse complement strand
TGTACTTCACCTCGTCTTTACACAGAGTGAAGTCAACAAAATGCAATTCAAGCTGGTTACCCCTGTCTTGAATAGGTGAGATATCTGCAAATGCTTCCTTTAATCCGTCCTTAACGAACCAATCATAACTGTTCTTCTGGACCTCGATTAAATTAGGCATCTCAAGTACCTCTTTTTGTCTCGAGTAACTCATACGCAAGTTCTTTCCAGCTTTCACTGGACGTATTCTGTTTTTCTCCATTGACGTTCCACCTCTCATTTTATTTTAAATTTGGATATATCTTTCAAGAAAATGTTGCATTTTGCTCTTAACGAAAAAGGGCATAGCAATGCACACTGCACCACAATAGTGCAAACTACATTCTATGCCAAATACAATAGTAAAGTCAAGTGTTTATATAATTGTTTTTTCAGCAGTACATAAATGCCTGCATCGCAGTCATTTATTAGCGCCTTCGGCACACAATGAATAAAAAAATGGCATCTCTTGGAAATAAATCCCCAGAGACACCATTTGTTTTATTCACTCTGCTTATGAATAAGGCTTAATTACTTAAGAGTAACCTTTGCACCGATCACCTCAAGCTGAGACTTGATAGACTCTGCTGTAGCCTTATCAGCTGCCTCCTTGATGATCTTTGGAGCGCCATCAACGAGCTCCTTAGCTTCCTTAAGACCAAGGCCAGTTGCCTCACGAACAACCTTGATAACCTTAACCTTCTCAGAACCTACTTCTGTAAGCTCTACGTCGAACTCGTCCTTCTCCTCAGCTGCTGCTGCATCGCCTGCTGCTGCTGCAACTACAACGCCTGCTGCTGCAGAAACGCCGAACTCTTCCTCACATGCCTTTACAAGGTCATTTAACTCTAATACGCTAAGCTCTTTGATAGCTGCGATAAACTCTTCTGTTGTCATCTTTGCCATGATAATTTTCCTCCATTAAAAAATTAAAATAAATAATTATTTGTCTTGAGTATTCTAAATTACTCTGCTGACTCCTCTGCTGGAGCCTCTGCTTCTGCTGCTGGAGCTTCCTCTGCTGGAGCTTCTGCTGCAGGTGCCTCTGTAGATGCACCACCCTGCTCTGCGATCTGGTTGAGAACACGAGCGAAGTTTGTGATTGGTGACTGTAAGCTTCCAAGTAACTTTGAAAGAAGTTCCTCTCTGCTTGGTACTGCTGCAACTGCTGCCATACCCTTTGCATCATAGTATGTTCCTTCAACGACACCTGCCTTGATTTCAAGGTTCTGAGCTGTCTTACCAAACTTAGCAAGAATTCTTGCTGGTGCTGTAGCATCATCCTTTGATACAGCGATTGCGCTAGGTCCTTCAAGAACCTCGTCAAGCTGTGCAAAGTCTGTTCCTTCGAAAGCGCGCTTCATAAGAGTGTTCTTGTAAACCTTATATGTAACGCCAGCTTCACGAAGCTGCTTACGTAACTGTGTGTCTTCTGCAACTGTAAGTCCACGAGCATCAACAACTACAACTGAAGCTGCATCTTTAACCTGTGCTGAAATCTCGTCAACGATTGGCTGCTTTAATTCAACTTTTGCCACGAATTTTTTCCTCCTTATAATATTTTTGTGTTGCTTATATGAGGATAAAGTAATTAAAAAACCTCTACGCCATAAAGACATAGAGGTTTGATTAGTCGATAAATACTTAATCGTCCTCGGCTGGTAGAGATAATCTCTTTACGGCTTGCGCCACCTGCTGTCTTCGGCAACAACTTTGTGCATTATATCATTATGTATATTGGATTGTCAACAATTAGTTTGAAACCTTTGCAACATTAAGCTTAACGCCAGGTCCCATTGTAGGAGCAAGTGAAATGCTCTTAATGTACTGACCCTTTAAGCTTGATGGCTTAGCCTTGTTGATAGCGTCCATAAGAGTCTGGAAGTTGTCCGCTAACTGCTCCTCTGTGAAAGAAGCCTTTCCGATAGGTACATGGATAATGTTTGTCTTATCAAGTCTATACTCA
>JAFYYE010000230.1 GCA_017557715.1 Pseudobutyrivibrio sp. | reverse complement strand
TAATAGCATCATCCAAACTTTTGCCCTGATTATCTTCAAAAAAGTCCCTAATGTAAGTGTTGTATTCAAACTGCTTGTCTATCGTGGTTTTACCCTTTTTCTTTTCTTCAAGTATTAAATGATAAGCCTCAATTGCATCACAATACGTCTTGCCTGCGTTCGACTTTAACCATTTCTGAAACTGCACATTAAAAGAAAATGATTTGCCAATCCTTTCCCTGAAAAAAGCTCTGTGCTTCTCTGAGCAAACTATATTAGGTTCTATAATTGTTTCTTCAGTAATTTCTCCTACATCTACAGTAACACTCTTAATCTTAGTAACTTTTTTCACATTTCCTGTATCCAAAAAATAGGTTATTCTATCAGTAAGTTCTAATTTGCCTCCTGATGTAGGAATTCCATTGTTTCTGCAGAATTCTACAAGCTCTTCCTTTAAATAATAGTAACTTCTAAAAGTATCACTGTCTAAATTAGTATTAAGTATTGGTCTTTGTATCATTTTATTCATACATTTAATTATAACAGACTCATAATCATAAAAACAGAACAAACTTTCTCTTTTTTATAATGCAATCTCCTTAAAGTAAAAAAGCCAAGCTCAATGCTCGGCTTGATCCCAAGTGTTCATCGCACCTGGCAACTCTGTTAAATCTATTCTAGCATAAATAATCTCTATTTAATTAAATATTTATCAAAAGCCTTATGAACATCTATATGAGTATCCTTGAAGAACAAGATAAACCAAATAATAAATGTTGGAATAGCCATATATGTTGTAATGGCATATGAAAGAATTGTTCCTAGAAGCATTAATCCTGACCATATAAAGCACTGATTTTTTATATCTCTCGATATAGCCGCTCTATCATACATAGCCTGTTCATCCTCAGAAAATGAATTAAATCCAGCTACAAATTTAGTTGCTTTTTCTTTAAATATTCCAAATAGCAATCCTACAATAGCAAATGGTAAAACTAAAACGCCACACATCCAAGCTCCAATGTTCATTTTCTTTCCCCCTTATAAATTGGAATTTAGCGATTTCTTCTTAGTAAATGACCAAGCATGCAGCCCCAGTAATAAAACATCAACATTGGGATGCATCCCGTTTTCTATAAAAACTTAAATTTATATATGTATGCAGCCCATAGAATGAAAGTCAACATTTAGGATGCATAGCACTAAACACCTTTTCATCCCAAATACCAAAATCTTACCTACGGGATGCATTACTTCAAAACAAACTCCATTAGTATCCATCCAAAAACTATAAAATTCCCATTTGGGATGTATTTTTAGAAGTTTATGTGGTTACGTTATTAGTGGGAGCTTTCTATAAATATAAAAACAAGTCTTTTTTGTTATGTGTTGGTTAACAACAAGTCGATAGACCGGAAGTTGTCAAGCTCTTTCTCTAACATAAGAACCTTACAAACGTCGATTTGCTGAGTGTTTTGGCGACAGATATCTTCTTAGTTTTAAAATAAATATCATCCCATGTCAAGGCACATATCTCACCAATTCTCATTCCAGTGGTAACTGCCACTACGAATAAGTTGTCAAAATATGTACCTTTTGAGCATTCAAAAAATGTAATCTGCTCCTCTTTTGTTAAAACCCTTCTTTTTTACTCTGAATTACTTAAATGTATATTATCAAATGATTTAACCTGTTAATATACTATAAATATAATAAAATTATCTCATACTTGTGTGTGAACCTCAGGTTTTTATGCGGGAGAGCTAGTTTATGATTACATTTGATCCTTTATGGGAACAACTAAAAAAACGTGGAATTACCACATACCAACTTGTAGAAAATTACGACTTTAATCCTGTAGAAGTATACAGATTAAAACACAATCATAACTACACACTTTCTTCAATCGACCGATTTTGTAAAATACTGTCCTGTGAGCCAGACGAAATAATTGCTTTTGTAGACGATTCTGAAACAGACAAATATGACTTAGATGAATATACGGTAAAAAAATAGAGCACTTATGGCTCTATTTTTTTAGTGAAGTTTGTATTTTTACCTGTGTATCTTGGTTGGGAGTACCTGACCATTCTTTCATTTTTTGCCCCCATTATATTCTAAAAATAGCATTGTAATATCATCAAATTGTTCTGCCTCACCTTGAAATTGTTCTAATGAAGTTTTTAATTGACCACAGAAGGAATCAGGATTAAGTGATGAATTCCTACTAAAGAATAGTTCTAATGCAGCATTCCCATACATATCCCCTTTAATATCATTTGCCTCTGGCACTCCATCACTATAAACAAAAATCTTGTCTCCTTTTTTTAATACCATATGTTTCTGTTCGTAAGTCATATCCTCCATACCAGCTAATACAAAGCCACTGACTCCAGTAAGCCAACTATACGTATTAGATTCAGCTTCATATAATAGCGGGCAATTGTGACCAGCGTTTACATAGTCCAACTTGCCAGTTGATAGTTCTAAAAAACCTAACCACGCAGTTAAAAACATGCCATTACGATTATTTCTACATAATGCAGAATTAACATCTTCAAAAGTCTCAGCAGGATTCTTCCCCAACATCAACTGATTTTCTATCAGTGTTTTTGCCATTACCATAAATAAACCTGCCGGAACACTTTTACCGGAAACATCAGCTACTATAAATGCCAAATGGTCTTGGTCTATAAAGAAAAAATCATAGAAATCACCTCCGACTTCTTTCGCCGGATATGCTATAGCATAAATTGAAAATTCTTCACTACTATTTAGCATGCTTGAACTGTCAGGAAGCATATCATTTTGAATGTTTGTTGCCACTAGTAATTCCGTATGTATTCTCTCTTTTTCTTTAGTGATTATTTTAATATTTTCAATATATTCTTTTATCTGCAAGCGCATATTGTTAAATGCATTTGCAAGATCCTCTAACTCATCGTTTGTATCAAATTCAATTAAACCATCAAGATTTTTTCCATTAGTTCCTACTACTTCAGCAGTAAGTTTTTGAACTGGTTCGGAAATACGTTTACCTAATTTAATAGATAAAAATCCAAACACAATAAACAAAACCATGGTCACAATAATAAATTCTATTATTATAACCTGCTGTGAATCTCCTACGCTTTTATTAAAATTAGAATTCAAAGTATTTATCATCTCTTTGCTTTCATTAGCCGGCGTTAATATTTCTTCGGCATCTACAACTGTGGCAAAGCTCCATCCCAACGTATCTAGTGGCGCATATGCAATAAATACTTCTTTATCATTGATTTTTATTTTCGTGCATTTACTCTCTTTTTTCTGCATAGATTCTGCAAGGGTTCTCAAATCACTGTTACTACTTCTTTTTAAGTCAGTATTTGTTTCTCCTATTACTGCAGTTTCTCCACTAGTTGCACCTGATACTACAATTTTTCCATTTTCATCTACTAAAAAGGCATACCCTGTATTTGAATAATTTTTTTCAAGCACAGTTTTAGTTTTATCTACTTCTTGATATATCTCATCCAAATATGAACCTACGCCCACAACTCCAACAAAGACATTCCCTTTATATACCGCTTTCGAACAAACTATACAATCCGATTTGCTATGTATATCCTGAAAAACTTCCGTGTGAACTATTTCTCCTCGTTCACTATTTTTTGCATTAATAAACCACGGACGCTCTGATGCCTCATAATTATCAGGCAATTCTTTTTCTCCAGAATATTTCTTATTGGATATGTAATCTGCCTGTATCATCCAGCCGGATTCTGTGGCTATGTATACAGATGAAATCATATCGTTACTATAGTTTATCTCATACAGCAAATCCTGTATGTTGGCCAACTTTGATATTTCTTGTGTATATGAAGGAACTGTAGGACTATCGGTCGTATTATCACTAATACTTTTTGACCACAATAACTGAGTGGATAAATTGTAATTATTCCTTTGTGGCAAATCCACCTTTCTGGCTTTATAGAGAGCTGGATTGGCATATATATGTTCCGCAAGGTTTACAATTCCATCCACATCATGATTTATATTTTCAAATCTTTTATCTATAGCCGCTGCATTACTATCGGATAAAATTAATAGCTGCTTGCATGTTTTATCTATCATTTCATCTTCAACATAAATTGTTGTAGATTGCTCGAATTCCTCACTTTGATTGTCAAAACTTTTTTTCATGGAATTTATGTTTAACAAGGCTAACGTTGACGAAATAAATAAAGCAGTTAATACAGAAGATAGCAGCAGGGCTATTATTTTATTTTGAATTGATTTTTTTCTTTTCATATTGTTAAAAATAGACCGGCCATGGTCTACATGACCGGTCATATATCAACTTATTAATTGAGTTTATTATTTTGATGGAATAACCATATATAGCGCAACATTTTTAATTGTGCTTTTATCCTTATACTCTCCCCACCATTCAGTGAGAAATTCCTTCAACTGAGCTTCTGATGAATAACTTACTACTCCACAATTTGGATCATAAAAATATACTGTTCCATTGGTTTTATCAACATATGCAGCTACTGCATGAGCGCCTTCTTTTAAATCCATATAAAACAATAAATAATTACTAGAACTACAGATTTGTTTTGCCAATACATCAGGAGTTTTAATATGACCAGAACCTGGATCACATCTCTTAAAAATATTGCCTGTCATTAAGCTTGCAAATGCAGTATAATCCGCCTCGACTGTCTTGGTTCCTAATAAGCTTCTCAATGAATTTTCATCGCTTCTTTTATAAGCCTGAAAATTTCTAGCGATCTGCATATAATACGTTGGATTTGCATTATAATGATTTGTTGTACCGTAAACATTATTCCAGCCCGCTACATTTTCATGAATAGCTCTTAACCATTCCACACTCAAGGCAAAGCATATTCCGCCTCTAATATATTTGGAAATATCAGCTTCTCCTTCGTTAAACTCACAAGCGTCAATAACTTTTTCAATAATGGTATTATGTTCTAAATTTAAAATTGGCATAACTTTTTACCCCCTATGCTTTTGTACATACTCAACTATTTTTCTAAACTCCTCACTCATGTGATAATCTTCAAAATATACTTTAGTTTCTCCACAGTTGTGTAGAATCATAAACTCATTTCTACCACATAAAGGTCTTAACCCAGCAAAAAACCAATCCCTGTTTTTGAGCTGTTCATATAACCATACTGCGTTTTCATCATTAATATTTAGAAAAATATTGGCTGTCTGTTTTCCTCTTAAAGGATATTCCTTTAGTACCCTATCAACCTGTTCTAACACATCATCACCTATGGAAATGATTCTTATTTCTAAGCTGTTTTGATTGGCGTCTTGGGCACAAGTAACCTCACTAAAGGAAGTTTTCCTATTATATTTGGAAAATCTTGAAATCTTATACTTTACACCTAGGGATCTATATATTTTCTTACAAAACTTAATATGTTCTCTTGGTATATATAGAGTGCCTACCTTAGTTTTAGATATTTTCTTTACCTGCAATCCCTGAGAATGTTTGGTGTTTCTTCCGTTATCATATGAATGTATAATTCCTTCTACATCAAACACATTCATGATAAGACCTGTTGCCACCAATCCAAATCGTTTCATTAATCTTTGAGTAATATCATGAAACATAACAGGTAAACAAATTACAGATGTACGGTTGGTGTTTTCAACCATATACATGCTATGCTCAAAAAATATCATCGACAGTCCAAAACCTCTATATTTTTTCTTAAATATTTGTGATGCAACCTCGCACATGGATTCCTCTGGATAAAAATCCTTTAGTATTGTCATTCCAGCTATTTCTCCGGTTCGTGAGGACTCCGTTCTCAAAGCTGTATCAATAACCTCTGCAACTAAGAAAATTATCTCTTTCTTTTTTGCCTTTTCAGCCAAAAAACCTTCATTATAAAAACTTCTCTTAAAATAGGTGTCACCGTATTCGTCACGAATACACTCAATCATTCCTTTTTCGTCTCCGGGTTCACTTAATCGAATAAGAAATGTTTTTTCTTCTCCAGACTTATTCTTTACCCGGTAACACCTATTTAATCCTTGATCAATAAAAGGAATCATCGCACACATAATATTTTATTGAACCCGGTTATTTTAAACACTTCTCTAATGTCTTCATTTGCGTTAATCACTTCTACATCTCCACCTCGATTATTCATTAGTTTTGTCTCTTTTAGCAAAACTCTCAAACCAGATGAACATATATAGTTCAACTGCTCCATATCAACAGTTATATGGGATACATTAGCAGGAATTTCATCGAATTTCTCCTGAACAAATGACGCAGTAGACGTATCAAGTTTTCCATCAAGTGTTATCGTGCAGTGACTCTCGTCAATATTTGTTGTAATCTTCATTTTTACCCCCCATCTATTATTGGCATATGTTAGATTTACTCGCCCTCATCTTCTTCCATCCACATTGGTTTTCTAGGAAAGCCCACATGATATGTAACCTTTTCCATAGTCAACTCATGTTCCCCCAACACATACCTACCAATAGTTGTATCTTTGGATAGAATAATTCCTTTTGGGTAATCATTCAGACAGCGATTCAAATATTTCTCCTGTGATTCCCTAGACTGATCCGATAAGGGATTATTAGGATTTACACTGCCTACTGTGACGAGTTTTACAAATCCGACATCAACAAATGTCATCTTCTCATTACGTTGTGCCATAATTACCTCTTACCTCCCTTAATCTCTTTTAAGTACTTGGAGTTGTTGCAGGTGTTGTCTGAGAAGGACCAGATATTGCTGAACTATACTCATTCTTCTTTGTAAGTAGTTCATTTTCTGTTTGATTAACAACCTTCTGTCTTTCAACTGCATTTTGCTGTGCTACAAGTAGTGAATCATAATATGTTTCACCAGCTCCATACTCAGCAACCGCTCCATCATCTTTAATAGACTTAAGGGCAAACAGATTCGATACTGTCTTTTTCTCAGAAGCTTCATTATCATTTTTTTGGTCAGCAATCATCTTAATTACATCAGAAGCCTTGTTCTGGAAAGAATTCCAACTCTGATTAACTGTATCCATAGCTGTGCTGTACTTCTCAATTGCTTCATTTGAATTACCAGCTGTACCTCCACCTTCAGCAGTACCAGCATTAGGCTTATCAACGGAATTCATTTTACTTGTCATAATTGACTGATAAACATTAAGCTGACTCTGACCAACCTTCTTGAGTTGAACAATACTTGCAGAAAGTCCATCCTGTGCAGCAGAAAGTCTATTCTCTATCTGGTTAATTTCGTTTCTAAGAGCCTTAAGCTTTTCTGCTTTGATTCTTGCCTGCTCAGAAAGATCCTGACCATTACCGTCCTTAAGCGTACTTCCTACAAGGGAAGGTGCTACGTTAGCAGCCATCATGTCCAGTACTCTTGCAAGACCTTCAGGAGTGCCATGATTTGTAGCTCTAACATCAACATGATATTTAGCCGAGTTATCACTACTTCTTGTGTTTGCCTGATGAGCACTAACACTACCAGATACACTTACACTAATTATTCCGAGTCGTGCTGTACCTGTAATTGTTGCACCTACATCTACTGCAGTTTCACTTCTTTCACTTTGTTTTACTTCCATATCAAACAGAATATTGACTTCGTCTACCTGTAGATTTGGAATGGGAACAATAGCCAACATTGGAACATCTACTTTCATTTCATCCAAGTTGCTTGTTCCATCGTCATTTGTGCTGCGTTTTTCGTACCTGAAAGCTACATTTCTAACATTACCTTCCGCATCAAATCCAACTTTGTTGATGAAGTCGGCAGTAGAATTAGCTAGACGAATACTTGCATCTGCTGCTGCTGACAAGGGACTACCAATTAATTGATCCATAGGGAGTCCTTGAAATTGTTGTCCAATTGACATACGCTTTACCTCTCTTTCTATATTTTTTTATTTTTCTTTTGGGCATAGTATCTACCACCGCAAAAGACAATCGATTATCCGCCTTAAAAAACAAGGTTTCTTTTTTGCCATTACTGGCTCTTCAAAGGACATAAGAGTTACGTTCTCTATAAAAATCACTTTCTCTTTATTTGAATTTTCCCAGTTACAAATGCTATCAATATTGATATTTTCACATATGTTATCTAGAACATTTTGTAGTTCACCTCTATCCAATTGGATTTCTTTTTTTGCTTTTTTTCTACTCATAATCCTTATCAAGGCCATATGATATTTCCATATTCATAATTTCCTCTTTATATTCCATTATTCGATTAATAATATTGGATTGGGCCATCTTGTATTTGTCCCTATCAAATTCATATGTATCTTCCTCAAAAGAATCTTTACTAAGCTGATGAAGTCTCTCTTGTTCATCAATCATTTCTGATATCTTCTGATGTAACTGATTTAACTTGCCAATCTTAGCTTTAAGAACTTTTATTTTCTGAATAATATTCTTCTGTTCATCTGTGCCAAAATCTCCAGAGATAGCAATAGGTGTACTTCCAATTTTTTTCGCCACCTGACTAGATGACAAGGCGTCAGTTAGACGTAAGATTCCTTCAGTAGCCGGTATTGATGAAACCTGTAACTTATATGATATTTTTGGCAAGAAATCACTTTCTCTTTGAGAGGGTGAACATATTCTTGCATTTATCTTCCGCTCTCCAGTATTAGGATTATCTACAGCTTTTACTTCTGTAGAAAAGTTGATTTCAGCTTTATCGACTCCCAAATTTGTTACAGGAACCATTGATAATAAGGGAACTTGCACCTGTAGATTATCAACACTGTATCCATCGTCACCTTCTGGCCTAATCTGGTCATAAGCAATATTAATGTTATTCATATGAATAACTTCTTCTTGCCCATTTTGCTTAGATGTTCCCATAGCACGAATAGACTGTAGTATATCAGCTCTAAGTTGTTGATTGGATTTTGCAATCGCATAAAGAGGTGCATATACCAAATCATCTAATGGTATAAAATCGCTGTCCATTATTGATTCATTGTTACCATCTTTATCCATACTGCTTTCATCCGATTTGCTACGATAAGGCATATTATTCTCCTTTATAATTATCTAAGAAACAAATCTCTCTCTTCTTCTCTTCTTCTAACTAAACCTGGCAAAACTT
The DNA here is from genome assembly GCA_017557715.1 of Pseudobutyrivibrio sp. Classification (GTDB taxonomy): domain Bacteria; phylum Bacillota; class Clostridia; order Lachnospirales; family Lachnospiraceae; genus Pseudobutyrivibrio. The sequence continues at coordinate 32,561 of JAFYYE010000230.1, read as the reverse complement.
TTCCTCCACCTTTTGTATAAGCCATAAATTTTTCTGCCACTTGAGATGGATTTCTGCCCGAAACTAACTTCTGAAGATTTCCAGCGCCGCAGTTATAACAGAAGCTTGTTAATGCATCAAACTGATTCTGTGTAATAGGGAATGTAATAATCCCCTTCTTGGCTAAATCATTTACAGAGTTTCCATATTTTTTCAAGTCAGCTCTAAGTAACTCCATAGCATATTCTTTTGATGGCAACTTCTGTCCTGGTGTTACTCCTGCTGTATGGCCATATCCAATTGTCCAAACTCCCGCGGGACACTTATATGCTTCCAATCTACAGCCCTCATATTTTGCAACTAATTCAACTCCCCTTTGTGATATTTGCATTCCTCCCTGATTAGTTTGTGGATTCTGAGGCAAGATTGGTTCAACTGGCTTATTATTTAGATTTGCACTATCTCCAGCCTTATACTCTTTAACGAATTTCAAATTAACCGGACTATTTATTTCATGGGAGCCATTTTCATTTTTCCCAAGAATAACTTTATCTCCTGATATAGACTTTATAATCCATTTATCATCCAGTACCCACTGAGGAATCTTTTGTCCACCATAATATGTTGATTCATTTTCCAAAGAAACAATATCACCAACTTTAACCATCCCGTTACCTCCTTCTTTCAAACTGATATAACGTATTAGATTGAACTACTGTTATTTGATAAATTGAATATAACCCATTTATTTAATAAAAATAATCTACACATATGTAGTAGCATGAGTATTCATTTTTGATCCTTATTTTTTGCCATAAAAAAAGACTGCCTTATCGGCAGCCTTAATCATCCCAACCTTTACAAATTGCTCTATGTACTGATTTTATTGAGTTTTTTCGTACACCATTTTGCTTTGGTCATACTCCTGTAAATACACTATTTCTCCGAAATCTTATTCCACTCATAAGGTGTGTTCTGATATACGTAATAACATGTTCATGAATATTTTTGTAAGACTCATAAAGCCTGTAAATAAAATATTCTTACTGGTGTACTGTAAATAGTATACACCATTTTTACACCATTTTTTTGATTGTTTTTTTCTTATTGCACACCACTTGACGATTTCTCCTTATAAATCTGGGATTTTGCAATTTCACAGATATATGACAATCAGCAAACTGTATTTATTTGCCTTTATATCTCTTTATATCTAATTATCCAAAGGCTACTACTTTACGACTATCTGATATAGCTTTTTTGAAATCGTCTTCAATAACAATTTCTTTTTGCTGCTCTATATCAAAATAGTAATCATTCAGTGCTATAACAGCTTCATCTTTTTTATCATCCATAACATGAGTATAAAGATTCATAGTCATATCTAAACTAGCATGTCCAAGTAGGTGCTGAACTGTTTTAGGTGGAATACCAGCTTCAAAGCATCTAGTAGCAAAAGTGTGTCTAAAACAATGTGGAGATAATCGCTGAAATTGGTCAGCATCATCTCTGCTATAATTAATCTCGTTTATAATCTTATCTATGCTGTCAATTATGGTCTGATCACATAAAGGTCGACCAATTCGAGATACAAATAGCACATTCTCAAAACCCTCTATAGGTTTGCATCTACGATTTGACATGATGTTATTCCTAAGAATGAATTGTTTTTTCAAAGCTACCTCACATTTAGGACTGATAGGAATCTCTCTTATACTAGCCTTCGTCTTGGGTGGTCCTAAGTGAAAAGAACGCTTTTCATCTCCCTCAATCTTTCTGTAACTAAGTGTTTTTGTGACAGAAATCTTCTTAGTCTTTAAATTAATATCATCCCATGTCAGGGCACATATCTCACCAATTCTCATTCCAGTGGTAACTGCCACTACGAATAAGTTGTCAAAATATGTACCTTTTGAGCATTCAAAAAATGTGATCTGCTCCTCTTTTGTTAAAACTCTTCTTTCAAAGTCTTCTTTATTGATTACACGAACTCCCTTGGCTGGATTCTTTCTTATTAAATCATCCATAAGCGCCTTATCAAACATGTCAACTAACATTATTTTTACTCTATTTTGAGTTGCAAAACCTAAACCATCTGCTTCTAGCTTATTTATAAGCCTTCTTACATCACTGGTTTTAATTTCTCCAATTTCATATGCCCCTAAGTAAGGTTTTATATGTTTCTCAAAAATGTTTAAATATCCTGCTTTAGTTCCCGCTCTAACAGCATTTTTTTTATAAACCTCCATCCAAGTATCAAACCATTTTGTAAGTGTAATATCTGAATATCTTACAATTCGATTTTCTTCTTCGTATTGTGCCGCTTTTAATTTGAGTCTTATTTCATTAATGCTGCTAGCATATAAAGACTTTCTCACTCCATACTTATCAACATACCGGGCCATATAACTTCCATCTTTACGTTGGCTTATACCTTTGCCTAACTCTCTACCATTTAGATTTTTTCCCATATGCTTTTACCTACCTTCATAGTCTAAAGTTTATATTTTTTACATTCTTTCTGTATCCACGCATCGACTTCTTTCTTGTCTACATACCATTTATTTCCTATCATAAGGCTAAAATGATTACGCGGATCTCTAACCAATTCTCTGGCCTTGGTCTCACCAATTCCCAGATATTCACGAAACTCCTGTAATGTTAATAATACTTTTTCCATAACTTCACCAACCTTATTATTATTTAACGAGCGCTTGTTATGGTTATATTAAAATCCATTACATTAATTTCGTCTATGATATCAACTTAGTACTTGTCGCATTCGCTCTCTAGCCACTGATCTAACCGTGATTTATGAATGAACCATTTGTTTCCAATTTTCAAACTAAATCCATTATGTGGCTGCTTAACAAGTTCTAAAGCCTTGTTCTCGCCTATCCCAAGGTACTCCCGAAATTCATCTAGAGTTAATAATGCTTTTTCCATCCCTCTTTATCCTCCACGTAAAAACCTAATTGAATTAAAAGCTTTGGATTTACAACCTTGCTCATGAATCGTTTGTCAAGGATACCAAGCTTTCTTATTAACTTTGTCTTATCAATAGTGGTAATCTGCTCTGCCATAATTGCTGATTTCTCTGGCAGCACATTAAGATCATCAATAATCACATGTGTAGGCATTCCCTCACTCTTATGAATCTTTGTAGTGATAGGAAGCACTGTGACTGTAGGTGAAAAGATATTACCCTTATTGTTCTGAACAATAAGAACTGGTCTTTCACCTCTCTGCTCTGAGCCAACTCCTTCACCTAAATCTGCTAAATAAATATCTCCACGTTGAACTACTAGCATAAGCCTCCTCCTTTCCTATGTATAAAAGAGCGCCTTCACATAGAAAGAAGACGCTCTAGAATAAATCATTAGTTTCGTATCTATTTGCCACGCACCCCGATACAGTCCTGGGATTCAATCAGGCGGCTGCAACACAGCTCCATAGGTTCTATCCTCCCCGCGGGTCTCGCCGGGCCGCTCCCATTACGATAATTGTGGCTAAGCGGAAGTATCATTATACCTACATGTATCATCGCCAGTTTGGTGTTACCAATTTTCCAGTGAGGCTATATCGCGCAAGGCGTACCTGTTGGGGCTCCAGCATGCAGGAACGTACCTGATGAATGTGTATTAAATTATCAATGTCCGACAAAAAACCTTTTCACTTATATGCACAGAGAAAGGCCTTTTGTCTCCCCATTTAGAAATATTTTTTTATTTTTTTTATTGCTAGATCAACAGACTTAGCCACGCTAGAGAAACGAACACCTTCTATTTTTGCGATTTCCCTAAAACTTAATCCTTCAAAAAAGTAGAGTCTTAGCCTTCTCTGTTGAATTGCAGGTAGCGATTCTATTGCAACCCTTAACAATTCCATTTCTTCCGTTTGTACAGCTTCGTTATCAATAGGGGCTATATCATATAATGGCTGAAGATATCCCTGTAAATTTTCATCATAATTAACAGGTACTTTATGACGTAAATCTCTAACATCATGCTTATGCTCATTCTTATGAAACTCCTTAAAAGCCTCCCCCTGCTCAACAGAAAGCAGTATCACAGGAGAATAATGCTCCAGCTCTGCCCCGTACTTTCTCATCAGTTCCTCCATAGGCAAATCCGATATCACAGCCCACTTAACTCCTCCATTAATTCCTGGATACTCAAACTCCAGATTTATAAGTTCATATTCTTTGTTTTCATTATTTGTATTCATTGTTTAACCTCCGATTTTTGAAAATTGATTAGTTCCAAAAACCGAAAGTCATGGGTAAGCTGCTACATAGCATTCCCAATCATGCATCCTCTATCACTCTCAGAGCTCCAGAAGGAAGCATTATTTATTGCATCAAAAAAAGACGAAGCAAAACAGAATATCTATCTCTAGATACTTCCTTCTGTTTTGCCCCGCCTTTCGTAATTCTCTGATCACCTTAGCCGTGTCACAAACTCTTGCTACCTGCCTGCGACCTTAAGGCTCCTACGACCAGTTCGTCGCTATCACAAGCAGCTCATTCTATTTAAATATGTAAAATAAAAAATCAAGTTTCACCAAATGATGTAATAATAGTGTAGTTTGGCCCCTTTACAATACATGTAATATTTACATGACAACGTGGACAATTATTCTCTGCCATTCCAGCAAGCTTTTTTATAACCAGCTTGCCACAGCAAGGACAATAAACACGATTGTCTTCTACAAATAATTCCATAGCCCTTCTCCTTTCCTTCAAAAACTCATTCCCCTGCGAAAACAATATTATCATAAGTCTTCTAACTTGAAGCCCTAACAATAGTCTAATCTTAGTCTAACACTCGTCTAACAGTTGTTTAGCGGATGTCTAACATCTATCTAACAGATGTCTAGCGATTCCCTAACAGGTGTCAAACAAGTGTCTAACACATCCATAAAAAAATGCCCACAGTCACAAAAACTGTAGGCATAATCAGGCTAATTATGAGTATTATCTTCTTTTTCGGCCTCTTCCTGCTCTTTTTCATAAGCATATCGGTACATCATGATTCCAAATAGCTTAATAGCTTCTCGCTTTTTATTCTCAATGCTGGCTCTGCTAAAACCTAACTCTTTAGCAAGCTCATCAACCGTTTTTCTATCCTTCCTAAGATAGTAATCAGTAATAATCTTGTGATATATAGGGCCAGAATTTCCATAATCTTTCATTCCTTCAAGGATATAATCTCTTGGTTCTATAAGCCACTCATACTCTGACACCTGCCAGAGCAGTCTTTGTTGCATGTCTTTTGATTCTGAAATTGGCTGATTAACTACCCAAAGAAAATCTTTACGCATTTGACGTCTTACCTTATCTGGATTAGCTAGTTTAACAATGCTTGAAAGCATCTTACCAGCGACCACACTTCTACTGTGATGCTCAAACATCATCATTGTAAGTTCATAATCTACATCAGGATCAATACCATTCCCCTCGCATATAATATCAATCCCCTGTTCATCCTTGGATTTTCTTCCCATTTTTCACTTCCTCCGTTTTCATAACAAGTATCCCGCAGTTTCTCCCAAATATAATAAAAAGACCAAGGCAGCTAACCACCTTGATCTTAGTATTACCACTATTATTAAAATACCTTTATAATTCTATTACCAAAACAATTTACGATGTCTCTTATATATTTTGTCCTTCCTTCTTCTGTCATAGATGACAAATGTTCTTCAAAGGATTCCTCTTCATCCTCACGAACTCCTGTCATAACGTATTTAATATCAAAGCGCATGTTATCAAATAAAACAAATAACTTAGTCGATGGTATTTCTGAATGCCCTTTACAATACTTACGATATTGCTCTTTTGAAATCCCCATCATTTCTGCCATTTCATCCTGGGTAAGACCAAGATTTCGTTGTACTTCTTCTAGTCTGGAACCCATTCCCTTAATAATGCATGATTTATCTCTATTCATAGACATTACTCACTCCTAATATAAAATTTTAGCAATTTTATATCAGGAAAAGGAGTAACTCTCATGAGCTAAATTATCTCATCTCGTGAGGTTTAAGAACAGTTAATGCTTACATTCATATCTGCCTCAACCCTAGTCTTAGCCGCATTATATTTATGATAAATCTCAGCAATCTCTTCCTTTGAGAAATCCTGAAAGCAGTCATATAGCGTCTCTAAGTCCATGCCTGTACTAACAAAATTTTCTACTGTCATTTGATCTTTCTTATTCATGCTATATTCTCCCCATAATTTTAATAATATGGTGCCACGTAAAGATTTGATTCTGAATTCTTTAATTCTTCAAAGTAATCTTTATCACCAATTCTATTAACAGTTTCATCTGTAATTCTATAAAAATCAAGTGAAATCTTATTCGAGCCGTCCGTATATTGATTTAACCATTCTTGATATACGACATCATCTACAGGCTCTATCTTTTGATAATCTTCTAAACCATTCTCATAGATATAATAAACAAATCCGTTTCCGTCTATGTCTGCTTCTTCAGGAAATGAACTTCCACTAGCATCAAGAACCTCTTTATTGCATTCATATAAGTCCTTGTCATAAGCATCAACCGAGCCAACTTCAACATATTCATCAGTATCTTTATTATAGTAATATAAATTATATGGCCAAAAAGCTCCTGCATATCCTTGATTATGTGACCAGCCTGCCTCTATTGTACCATTCTCATAAATACTAAGATTAGGAAATTCCAAAAACTTATACTTAGCCTGACCATCAATATAATCATAAATGACAGCAACCATACCAGCCATGCAAGCATCATCAAAATATACAATTAATTCATCGATATCGTCATTATCAATATCTGTCACTGCAAAGCTTGAATATTTAAGCACTGTATTCATTTCTTCTGCTGGCGCTTCTATATTTCGATCATCCGTAGGTAACACTCCAGATTCCATAAATGTAACCAAAATAGCCTTATACTGAAGGTATACATCATCTAAATTTTTCTCATTTGCAGAATTATCAATATCATCTGATTTCGCATCAAGAATTCCATCATTATCTGCGGCATGATTGTCTACTGCTTCATCACTAATTGAGGCATCTGTTGTCTGTACACAACCCATAAGCAGACACCCAATTAATGCTATTATCAGTACTCTATTTATTTTCATTCTCAGATTCCTCTTCATCATCGTCAGTGAGCAAGTCTAACGTAATAAGATCATCGATAATGTCTACATCACCATCTAGGTTCCAATCAATTCCAAACATATCACACCTACTCGCAACTATTCTTCCAAAATAATCCTTTTATCAGTTAGCAAAGCATAAACATAAGATTGCCCCCTAATACCATTATCTCCTAAATATTTAGTGTCCTTTGCAGGCAAAAGATTATACGCCTTCTCAAAATTCTTCCTAGACAACAGATAGTCCGTTCTACTTGTTTTAAATCCTTCAGGTTTATCAAAAACTGTATATGTAAAATCTAGCCCGCGAGTTGTATGGAATACTTCACCCTCATGTCTTATCAAATTATTCCACGCTTTATTTACATCCATAATTATTACCTCCTACACCGGTTTACCACAAAATGGGCATTTAGTTGGCTTTCCACTAACCCATGGAATCTGATTACCACACCAGACACATAAACTGGTGACAACACCAGTTACTTTACCAACTTTTATCTTCTTAAACATACTGCGACCTCCAATATCCCATCGCTATAAAAACAGTAAAACTGATTATTTTAGAAAGTGCTCCTGCTGACCTCGTATAACTATTCCCCTACAGGACTGAGCCACGGCCTATGAAGTAACCGTGGACAGATACCGTACTACCCAGAGGAAGGATCATTTCATTCCGGCATCTGCGTATTATGACAAACAAAAACAATCAACAACAATTGTTTCTAGAAATAAGCTTTATAATGTCATGCCACAATAAGGGCATTTAGTTGGTCGTGTAGTTATCACTGGAATCTCTTTCCCACACCAACCACAAGTAATATTAATTGTAAAAAATCTAATTCTCTTGAATTTACACATTATAGATTGCTCCTTTCAGAGAACTATTTAATCAAACAAACCAAGTATAAAGTCTAAAAGAAAGTTTATAATGGCTAGTACAGCTATTGCCTTTAGCTGCCATTTAATAACGCTAATATAATATGCATTTTCGCGTTCCGTTCTGCTTGTATGGCTTCCACAATAACCTTCTTTTTTAATCACTTGGTCATATGTATCACAGTCATGCAAAAAGCATTCAGCATGGTCTCTTTCAAAAGCATTAAGATGTCCATCATGGTTAGAATCAAAAAAAGAATCACCACCAAAACCGCTTCCAAATCTCGAATCATCAAACATAATAGAACCTCCATGACAATCAAAATATGGTTTTTCTGTTCCTTGATTGTATAATATCAGCTAATATTAACTTTTTAACGGACAGCTCAAAGCCTTGATTTTACTGTATTTTACCAATCATCTCCGTCAAAATCGTCTTCATCATCTATATCCCAATCATCTTCATCCTCATCTTCGAAGTCTTCATCAAAATCATCATCTTCGTCTTCTTCGTCATCATCAAGATAACGTGCCATTTCAGCTTCCTCTGCAGGATCAAGATAATCGTCACCATCAAAATCAAAAGCCATTTCATCTACATTTCTCACTGGTCTTCCTGGAAACATACCGAATACCTCCTTCTTTCTCCGCTTAATTAACATCCTCTTTTTGCTATTAATAAAGCCTCATCATATGAGCAACCATGCTGCATCACATATACCTGGATTGCATCATCTAAATAAAGATATTTTCTAGGATCTACAAAACCACGATTTGCTTCAATCCATGCACGATGGTATAAAGCTTGAAGTTTCTGCTCGTCTACATCGAATATTCCCATAGCGCACTCCTTTTCAAATAAAAGATTTCAACTCTTAATCCCACATATTTCCACATGCATCACATTTATATCTACTATGTAATTTATGAGAAAGAAATCCCCAAAATGCGGTCGAAATAGCTTTGTCTCCCCATTTTGCATCACGAACTTTGTATTGACCGCAATAAGGACATGGATGATTGTAATAACTTGCCTCCCATGGAGCTTTCTGCTGATTTAAATTATTTGTAAAAGCCCTAAAATTAGCATCTGTTTGCATTAAATCTTCCAAACTTGAAGCAGTAAGAATGTAGTAACACTCCTGACCATTAATTCTTCCAGTACACTCTGCATAAATCCCCGTACCATCAACTGCAAGCTCACAAGTGTTAGTCCATCTTCCGCGTTGGCCACAACTAGGACATTGGTATGATTTTATTGCTTCTTTTAAATATTCATAACTTTCATCCATATGACAGCCTCCTACAACTACACATCATAGTGAAAACATTATATAGAAAAAAACTTATTTTCTTTTGTTTTTCGTTTTATTCTTGCTATTCCAGTAGTCTACAGCTGCATCATATGCATCATCGTCATCTTCAGCATCTTCATAATCGTAGAATTCTTCGTACTTGTCTTCCGCAAAATCATCTGCGGAACTGTACTTATCAGCATCATAAGGATCATACGTCTTTTTCTTTGACTTTGATGATGATTTACTTGAAGATTTGCTTTTACTTGTCGACTTAGACTTTGAGGTTGAATAGCTAGTTGAACTCTTTGTCTTTGCCTCCACTGGTATAGGTGCAACAAATGTAAGTGCTAATGCGATAACAAATACGCTAATAATTGTCTTTTTCATGGTACTACCTCCTGGAAATTAATCCATCATTGCTATGTGTTTCTTTGTGAATATAAGATAGCACCCTGATGTGGAATTTTATCGGACAGTAAAAAAACTGATAATATGACAATACTTACTTTTAAAATTTTAAAAAATGATATTATCAGATTCGATTAACTGATACACTAATAACTAAAACCCCTTAATTATTACACATATCCTAAAAGAGCTGCCCTCACGGACAGCTCACACAACAGCAAGGTAATTAGTTCATCCAATTAATACTCACCTTTAATTATTTTATTGTAAAAACTTTGTCGTTTCCTCTTGAATTCTTGAACTAAATCAAATTCAGAATCCTCAATATGTCTTTTCAATGGAATATCATCAAATGTATCAAACACATCCAACTTAAGAAGATGCACTATATCTGAAATATCAGCATCACCCGTGTGAATATATCCATTTTCGTCTATACGAACCATGAAATCACCCCCTTAAAAAGCTAGGGTTATTGTTCATATAGTTATAATACTTTATTAATATGAAAATTATGTGTGCAAATGTAACTTTGTAGAATTATTCCGCCACATCAATCTTAAACTCTACTCCCTTTTCACGTAACAATTCTTCCCCCAAATAACAACTCATCTTTGCTTTTAAAGAATGAATATCAGTGTAATCTCTTACATGTATCATTTTCAAATATCTATTATCTATATAAAAACGCATATCAACAGAGTCGTTTGGCTTACATCTATATCCCCGTCTATTAGCTTTGACTATATAACCATTAATCTGCAATTCATTTATCACAAGTGCTACTGTATTATCAGTGATATTTTCTGTAAAAAAATCTAAAATACCTTCCTCATCTTTTCCAAATCGCGCCCCCTTAAACAAAACATTAATCCCTTTATTATTAATAAAAATAGAATCTCCTTTGCCATACAGTTTTGTGGATAGTATCTCTATCCCCTTAGTTGGTGCCAAATCTTTTTTATCATGACCATCACAAATGAAACGTGCATATGTTTCATTTTCATCTGTGATTTTTTTATACCAGCAATTGTTCAATCTAAAGTAACGCCAACCATGTTCCTTCAAATCATTTCGCAGATCAACAGAAGGTACTGCATCAAAATATATTTCAATCTGTTTGCGTTCGTCATTTATCATAAAATAAGCCATAATAAAACCTCAAAATATGAATATGTAACAATCAACATCATTGGAATTATTTTAGCATTTATTTAAGATTTTTCTGTTAAATAAATAGAAAAGGAACCTCAAAACCTTAGAGATTCCTTTAATTATTCATTAAAAATATTTACTTATTTTCATCCTCATCAACTATATTTACTACACACCAGCCTTTACTCTTTTTTGAAATTTGACTTGAAACATACTCTGGAGTAGTTCCAACCATTTCCGCAAGTACCTTTCTGTTTTCAGCAACAGCAACAGGTAATTCATATTCATCTGGAGTTACTTTTAAATATAGCTTCATTACACCCACCAATATACTACTTATATAATTCTTCCTCATCTACATCAAAGTATCTAACAACAGCGTCAACCACTTTTTTTGTAATATTCTTTTTACCACGCTCTATGCTCGAAATATGATTTTTAGAATAGCCAATGTCAAAAGCAAAATCTTCTTGAGAAATACCCTTCAATTTACGAAGTCTTGCAATATTAGTTCCAACTTTTAGATTGTTTTCATTAACAGCCAATTTTATATCTCCAATCACCATCCTGCCCAATACATTATAAAAACCTTAACCAGAAACTATGATGTCCTATATATCAGCTAACTTAACTTCTCTATCAACAGAAAAAATATTTCGAAGTTCTTTGTGCGAATAAGGGGTAGCATTATGTTTTTCTACCATTTTTATAAATGTTCCAACCGTTATACCCGAGCCATGTACATTTGATTCATAAACCTCAGATGCTATCTGCTTATCAATAGTTGAAATAAATCCGCCTGCTATGTAAGAGAAGAAAGCCAATGGATAATGACTCTCACTATAATTGCCAATCTTACCAATATAGTTATGAACCATACGATTATGGTGGTCACCAGTAATACTATATTTGCTGTATGCCTTATTATCAATAATAGCCTGATATCCTTCATCATCGGAAAGCAAAAGAATGTCTGGAGCTGATTTTGAGCCTGTTTGTCCTAAATGAATTGCCTTATACCCAAACACGCTGTTAAAAATTTCTGTTGTCGCCTTTTCAAATTCAACAGCTTCTTCTGTTCCTTTAAATGCCATTTCATAATAATTTGCTAAAAAACCACCAACTAAACCGTGAGGATATGATGATAATAATGTTTCCTCAACAAGCTTTCTATCTGTTCCTGTAATTTCACTGACTTGATTTATTATATCAAAATCAATCGTATTTATTGGTTTTTGTGATGCAAGAATAATCAATGCATTCTTTATCTTCTGAATATCAATACTTCTAGCAGTAACAGTTTTTGTTGCTAATAAATTTCTAGTATCTTTTTTATGCCATGGATCAATCCCATATTTTCGCTGAAAAAATTCCCCATCTTCAGCATTTAATATTATAGAAGATTTATTATCTATTATAGTTCTTACTTCAGCAATCTTTTCCTCTGGAATAAAAATAATTTTGGTGTCTCTTCCAATCAATTGGGTATATTCTAACCAATTAAACATCGTATTAGCAATATCTGTAAGTTTCTGAAATTTGTCGTGCGCTTCTGGATTTACCTCCGGAATATATTGTTCAAAAAAATCATCTGCTAATACTTCATCACCAAAATTCCTATATGCAATTATTCGATTTACTATTTTTTCAAAATCTTTTTCAGTTTCGGCCTCTGTAATAACAATTTTACCGACTTCTTCTGTTGATAAAGAACCTATTCTTTCATCCAATAATAAACGTAGTAAAAATCTAAAAGGCTTAATTTTAAATCGTTCATCAACCCCTACAGAAAGAGAGAAATGTGAAGGAAACTGATAATCCAACACTTGTTTCTTTAAAACCTGTACTGGTGACTTTCCATCAATAATTGCCTCACCTGCTAGTGTTAAATAAACTTGCTTAGTAGTGGTTTCTTCACATATTAAACCTAACGAACGAAGCCAAGCAGCATAAGTTCTACCACCAGACCCACCTTGATCTCTTCGTGTTCCTTTTCTTTTTAGCCCTGCATCTTCTAACGCATCTTCGAACTGAATATGAAGACTTCTACTGCCATCCCACTGATGTTCTAATGTAGCGCCAGCAAATACTGAAAGAATTTCAGGAATGGAATTTAGTTTTCTTTTAGGTCTAGTCACCCACCAATAATTACAACGTTTACTCATTAAGATTTGCCTCAATACTCTCATACTCTATTCCTGCAAAGGAATTTAGTATTGCAGTAGTAACAACTTCACTAAGTTTACATGGAACTGCCATCCCAATTTGTTTTCTTACTGATGCATATTTTCCAACAAATTCATAGTTATCAGGGAATGTCTGTATCCTAGCTCTTTCTCTATTAGTAAGTTCTCTATCTGTCCAATGATAGCCAAAGGTGCCACCCCCTCCAGAAGCCGTAATAGTGTAGCTTGGTTTATCTGGATCTAATTTACGATATATCTGCGATATCTTAGTCCTTGTTTTAATTCTAAGCTCATCAGGCAAATTTCCAGAAGCTTCTGCTTGCCATACATTTTGTCCAGGCTTTATATAAGAAAGCCTAGCTACTACAGTATCTGATAATGCTCTTTTTTCTGTATTAGGCATATCCGGTGTTATTCCAGATAAAGCAGTTCTTGCAGATATATCACACTTTTTATATGGTGCAGGAGAAGGAACTTTAAATTCAACATCTAAATCATCTCGAATACCAACAATAATAACTCTGTGTCGAGTTTGTGGGACACCATAATCTTCTGCTTTATATAGATGGGCTGTCAATTTATATCCCGAATCTCGCATATCATCTAATATAATTTTAAAATCATTACTACCAGCAGACCTTATGCCAGAAACATTTTCAGCCATAAACCATTTTGGCTTATAGTGTCGTAACACCTCTATTCCATACCAATATAACTGACCAAATTTTTCGTTTGATAATCCCTGGTGCTCACCAACATTAGAGAAAGAATTACATGGAAATCCATAAGCAAAGGCATCAATCTCACCTAAAGCTGGTATATTTAGCTCTCTTACATCTCCACAATGAACACTTTCAGGATTATCTGGGCAAATGTTCTTGGTATATGTTGCGCATGTGTCTTTATCATAGTCATTAGCCCACGCATGAACTAACCCCAAATTCCCATCATCGCTTTTAGCACGTAACGCTCCACATGCAAGCCCCCCTGGGCCACAGTACAATTCACCTAATTTAAATACTTCTTTTTTCATTTACAATTATTCTCTTTCTTAAGATTAACGTGCTTCCACGTTCACAGCGGAAAATGCCGCAGCATATGAACTTAATTTTATCATATCCATCTATGATAAGCATCTATTGGATAAAAATATAATCATTATGATATTCAATAAATTTTTTATCCGGCAAAAAATGTTCTGGCAAAAAGATTTTTTTCCCTTTAAAACTATAAAACCAATCTCTTGTACCCAAATTCATTTTTACATTTTTTAATTCTTTTGAAAAAATAAGCTCATAATTCATGTTTAAAGTAATCAAACCACAATCAAATGCTTGATCATGTAAATTATTTAAACAAAGACCATTTTTAGGATTTGTTCTTTCAGTAAGAGGATCACTATTTCGCCATGGTTTAATATGACTAGCCCGCAACAACAACGGAGAATTAATGCCAGTAACACAGCACTGATAATTGAAATTTCCTAAAACAGATTCTCTAAAGAATTTTTGGCCTACTCTTGTTTTAACAACACTTTCTTTATCAGCACCAGTAGGAATATCTGACATATCAACCCCATCATAACAATCCGTTTCCGTCAAACCGAACGATGATTTTATTATTTCTGATTCGTATGCCAATTGATCCCATCGACCATAGAATTCTTCGAATATCTCCTTATCAAGCTTACTTGTGTTTTTCATTCCGCTAATATTTCGTGCCTGTAGCTCAGGATCCCAATGGGCTAAATTAGCAATTTTTAAACCTACTGCACTTGGCGTTCTTCCTATTAAATCTGCCAATTGTACAATCAATTTATTAGTTTTTCCAATTTTAGAAAACGGTATTTTCCAATACAAATCCAATGCTAATATTGTTTCTTCTCGACTCCAATTTTTCCTCATAGCTAATCATCCTCTAATGAAGCATATTTTGAAATTATCTCTTTGCATGCATCATCTAAAGTTAATCCTCGTCTATTTGCTATTATCAAAATCTTTATTCCTTGTCTTGCTTGTTTTACCGAAGGTGCTTTATGCCATCCAACATATCTACCAAGAGTACCTGCTATTCCACATTGATAGCCTTGCAATATACCAGTCTCTTTACCCCATGAACTAATTGTAAACCAAACATCGGCAGGAACATCTTTAACAGCTGTAATCATTTCATTTTCGCCATCATCAGGATTATCTATTCCTCTAGGTTTTTCTTTACCTAGAGGTATTAAACCCTTAACTACATCATTATCAAGCGGAATATTAATTTTTTCTTTTATTTCATTCCAACATATTTCTTTTTTACACCACTGAGTTGTATTAATACCTGCACATGTTTCTGTAAGATAATTATATATAGCATTTGAAACAGTTTCAGCCATCCTATCAATTTCCTCTGATGTAGCCTGTTGTCTCCATATTTTCTGTAAATCTATTCTCTGCGCAGATTTATAGCTTAAATAAGCTACAGTATAATCTGCAATATTTGCCCAAAAGCCTTGAAACTGTTGAGCTCTTACAATTTGTCGAACGCGTCTATACAGAATTGCTTTTGCTATTAATTCTTGATAATAATCTTGGTTCGGAATAAACTTTCCCCTTTTTTTTAATCTAATTGTAAAATCTCTAAAACTCGCTTGTCCGCCCTTACTAGTAATATAAGGCAATTGCTCCCATACATTTTCATATCTCGCAAGCTCTAGCTTGTCAAAATACTGCGCTTTTGGATATATAGAATCAAAATATTTTACATTCTTTTCACGTGACCTAGTATCAGCATATTGACCTCGCGCTCTTTCGTAAAACCATTTAGTCTGTTGCTCACCACCAGTTTTAGCAGGCGCCCATACCGTTCTCGAAAGAGCCTCCATAGCCTGATGGAATTCATCATTTGCTGAAAAATCAGCTAGTTGAACTTTATTCTGCGTATTAGCACAAGCAGAAATTTGTGGGACAACTTTATCCATTTGAGACTGATTGTTAAGTACGGTGATTTTTGCCTGAACATAAATATGTTCCAATGGCTCCTTATTTTTTATACAAGCATTAAAAATTGAAGCGGTAGTCTGTCCACCATTAACTATTTGAAAATCAATTAAATCTGTAATTTCGTATATTCCATCACCTTTATTAACAGCCTTTATAGCTTCAGCGGTAGCTGATATGCCGTTATTGTAGGCAAGAAACATCTCTGGATTATCTAAAATAGTTGAGCGTATTCCTTTATTTACGCCACCACGTGCTTGCAAAAAAGCTCTGACATTCTTTTCTAATAATCTAGCATCATATGTTTCGTATATCTTATATAAAACATCCCCTGGAAATGCAGTAAGGTAAGAAGAATATCCTCCACTTTGTACCGATTCTCCATTCTTTTCTGTTCTTTCCACCTCGGGTATGTCTATTTTAATAGCCTGAAGATTTTTACCTGCTAAATCCTTCAAATTAAATTCTATTTTTTCTCTAGCAGCGCCAGAGGTACATACACGATATATACGCTCAAGATCCCATATTGTAGGCTCAAAAGTTATTCCATCAATCTCTTCGGGTTCAATGACAGTTGAACGAATAGTACCATTTGTCATCAATATTATTTTAACTTCATCGATGATATCTTTATATTCTGTTATACTTCTGGCTAAATCAAAAGCAGCATATGCTTCTTCTATCTCTACTTGATAATTTTTTAAACATTTTAGATAGAATTGCTTAGCGCGGTTAATCATCTGTATAGCTTCTGAAGGCGGAACTGAATAGACGTCAGGATTATTCTTATATATTGAGACAAAAATGGCAAAATAGCTCTCGTCTTCCGCAATACTATAACCATTTACCTTCACTCCTCTACCTTCATGAAAGCAAACATTCCCATCTTCAATTTCAGCCGCCTCACAAAGATAATCAATATAGATTTGTGTGAAAATATTTTCCCTATAGTCTTCAGTTTCATCTATCGCAGCTTTATTAATAATCTCTTGACTTAAATCTTCATAAAACTGACGCAATTCTTCTGTCTTTGCCATGGGTCTACTCCTTTAATATATCTATTATTCTAGTTATATCTGATTCAAATTTTTTGCACATTTCTATATTTAAGCTATACTTTATTTTTTTCACACCAGCAGGAATATTTCCACTATATAATCTCGGAAAATCATCTTTAACTTCAAAAACAACATTTTCACGGACAGAATATTTTTTATCATATAAATCACAATCAAATTGATTGTAACCAAGGCATAATAAACAAGCCATAAAACGATTGCTCTGAGTAGCAGTTATCTTCGAATTAATACAATCGATCAAATCCGGTAACGATTGCCCCTTAGCTTCATCATGTTCAATTCTATAGACCAATAAAAACAAATTGTTTCTATTACTAATATCCAATTGTTCTTCACTCGATATTTTTACATACTCTATAGCATTCGTTATAACCGTTTTTACCTCAAGCGCAAATGAATCATTTTGAAAATCCTGAGCAGCTCTTATAGGGCCATTCCACATGTCTGATACAAAATCCACACCAGCGTCCAATGCAAAATTAATAAAACTTAGTTCACCAAATAATCCTATTTCTTGTGTTTCACTCAATTTTTTATTTGAAATTGATTTAAAAAAATCTCGCCATTTATTAATCCGCTTAAGCAAAGCATTAATATATTCTTCGTGTTTGTTATGCTTATATAATTCAACAAGTATGTCTTCAGAAATAATAGTAAATACATCATTTTGATCTGATGACGATGCCTGTAAAGTACAAGAAACAAAACCGTCATTTTTTACCGTCGGTTCTGATATTTCAATTTCAAATCCCTTTACAGGTTCAAAATTTAAAACATCTTCTTTTGATGACTTTGGAATTTCAAGAGAAATAAATCTTTTTGCTGGAATGCCACTTACACCAATGTACACTCTATATAAAAGATCAATACAAATCATTTGCTGAAAAGACGTATCTTGTGATAATCCTTTCTTTGCATCAATTTCATTCCAGGTTTTTTCAAGTTCACTTTTATTCATCTAAATTATTCCTCAAATATACTTCGTCAACCTTATACTCAATTGATCTTGCTGTATCACTGTATGGAAAACCAATAGCATAACCAACATAAATATTTTTATATGTTTCTTTATCCTTAACACCCGATTGAAAAACATATATCAATAATAACCCCTTCTTCTTATCTTGACACTTTCTAATCCAAACCGGTGATGGATTTTTAGGTTGATTATTATTTTTCTCATTAGCTTTCCAATTATCTATAGTCCTTTTCATAGCCATTTCATATTCCTGGCTATTAAGAACAATTTCCTGATCAGATTCTGTAATTAAATTATTATTAATTATATATACAGTATCTGGATTTGCATTATTAGTTACAGAACTATCACTTCGCCATGCTAGTCCTATTTCACATCCACCAACTGTCCTTTTTTCAAGTGATGATGCTACAGAAACCAAACCAACTGTCCACTCTGTCAATTCCCCATCTTCTACTTGGTTCATAATATATTCACTTACTATCTTTGGTGAAGCATTTGAGCAAGAATGGTGTATCGAAATATTACTTATAAAATCAACTATTCTTTCAGCTGACACGTCATACCAACAATAGTTATTTCTCGTGTCAGGACATGGTTCTTTGAAATCACCAAGTGTTTCTATCCATCTACATAAATAATTAAAATTATTTTCATTACAATTATTATCCTTATAGTATCTTGTAATCTGAACTAATTTTCCTGCATATGTTACTGTTCTCTTCTCTGAGTTTCTCATCTTGTTCAATGCTGTTATAATCATACCATCTGGATGAGTTCTAACCTTCAATCCATATGTTTCTGGCGTAGCACCAAGATCAGCCATATCATCTAATTCATGCTTTAGTTCAGCGTTTGCAACAGCAATGTGTCGGTACCATTCAACTAGCTGATTACTAGTATATAGTCTGCATAAATCAGCATATCCATTACGGTATCCAAACCATCGTCCCATTTGCAAAAGAGTGTCATACATTCTCGAAATTCGTGCATAATAACTTACAGAAAGTCCCTCTAGTGTTAAACCTCTAGATAATTTATCTCCACCTACAGCAATGACACGACATCCATTTGGGTAAGAATCATAATCTAGTCCACCATCCGCAGCCTTACCGTTAACAGACTTAACTTCTATTCTCGATGCACATTGGTATAATCTTTTCTCAATATCTTCCCAGTCACTAATCTCAATTAACGGATCCTCAATATTATCTTTCACTATAATTGAAGTAGGTAAATAATCATTTTCCCAAATAGCTTTCATCTCTATAATGAGAGAATCATAGAAGGGGCCTGTCCTAAACTCCAAAGCAGATGCAATCTTCTTTACGGCTTCTGATAAAAGTTCTGTAATCTGAGCCTGAACATCTACAAACCTAGTAACATGCACCAACATAGAATGATGTTTGTTCTCTTGACCTCTCAACTCTCTTGCAGCTGATGACAAAATGAATGAATAAATAGCTCTATATAAGGAATCTGGAAGACCAGTAACAATTAAATCTTTTTTATGTTTTTCTGGAAAACAATCCAAATAATCATCAGCACATCTTACAAGCGGTAATGGCTTTACCTCCTTCAGATTCGCAGTCCTATCTTGATATAAACCAAAAACCTTTTCTGGACCAATATAGTTAGATGGCGCATGAAGATTAACAATGAAGCTCCTAGGATAAAGATCTTCACCATATTCCTCTCCAACGTTATTAGGGTTTGTTGGATATATAAAAATATTAGCGAACGGTGTCGCTGTATATCCCACATAGGCACTTTGAGTAAAACAATTTAAAATCTGACGTATTAAACCGTTAATCTTCGTTGGATCCTGCTCTTCTAAATCAACATCATCATCATCTACACCTATACGCTTCAACGACTTGGTATCTATAGACGCATTATCAGCCTCATCATCTATCAATAATAATGGAACATTTGCAATCTTTCCTTGATTATTAGCACTAGTAAACCAATTTAATAAGTTTTTTAATGGTGTAACATTCTTTTTTACAACCGCTACTATCGGATCTCCTCCAGGAGTAATTGTTATCGTTTCATGAACCTTCTTTTTAAAATCGCCAGACGCATCGGCACTTGTGACAGAAATGATTGGAGGTTCTTCAAAACCTGGTAATAAACCTGCGCCTATTTTTGAAGAAGTTTGATCATAGGATTCTTTTTTTCTTGTATCTCTTCCAATTACACCTTTATCAATTCTTTTTTGTGTTTGACTTCTTAAATCATTATTTAAGCCCGCAAGGATAATAACAATCTTATACTGTGCATCTAAAGCCTTTGTAATTAATCCGCTATAATTACTTGTCTTTCCAGATTGAACATCACCAACTACCATTCCTCTGCGATCCCAATTGCCTTCTCGTTTAGGACTTTCTAAACGCTTAAGAATTTCATCAGTAGTATTGTCAATATTCTTGATTACTTCAGGTGGAAGTTTTTCTTGAACCTCTAAATACTTCCGATAACGTCCCCAAAACTTCCATTTGATATTAGCTCTTTCATTTGCTAACCACTCGATATGATCTGTATTGTCTTCTAGTACTTTTGCTGAACCCTCAAAAATTCCGTAATCTAAAAGAATTTCTCTTGTAAGGAGTTCAATGTTTAGTTCCTGCTCTGCATAGTAATTTTTCATAAAACTATACATTTTCTCTATTTCCAGTTGAATATTGTCAGGTATGATTTTCTTGTCAACCAACAATTGCATAACATTATCATAAATAATTGATTTCATTGTCCCCTGTGTACTATTCAATATCTATACCTTCTTTCTCACAAAATAATCCTATCTTCTCAGGTGCATAAATAAATGGCTCTGTATTTGCAATATTCTCTATTGCTTGCTTTTTTGTATATCCCCAACCAATATACATTTCGTACATATTCAAAATCATATCATCAAAGTCGTTCTTATTTTTTCCTTCATATGGCTCCAACATACTATCTGATTTTTCTGAGTAATCCGAGATTATCATTGGTACCGGCACAGTTTCCTCGATAAGATCTAATAATTCTTTTATTTCTTTTTTCAGAGTAGAATCAAGCAATTTTTTTATTATAGGATGTTCCCTATTAACAGAATACCCTATTTTTCCGTGTCGAATATTCTGATGCCATACAAAGAACTGCTCTTTTTGCCCTTTCCTCGCCAATTTTTTCCCGCGATGCCTATATATTTTGGACGATTCTTTCTGTGATGCGATGGCTATTCTTTTTATTTCTTTTATTATCGAAATTGGTGGAACTGCTGTAGATTTTCTAACATCTATATTCCATTCCGTATCTGTCTCATTTCCAATATCTATTCTTATTCTAGCTAAGCGATATTGTTCAAGTTTTTCCATGCCAGGAACTAACCAATCCCCAGATACTATTAATCTATTATTACGATATATATAAAATCCTTGTTGTGCATTCCATCCGTGTATTCCTGCATAAAAAGCAAACTCCTCAGGTGAAAGTTTGCTCTGATGAGGAAGAATATATGGTCTTATCTTCACTTCGCTACCATTAACATATAGAATTTCTTGAGGCATCTTTGTAGACAGCTCTGACATAAATGGATCCCACATATCGATTTCTCTACCATTCAGCTTAAATGAAATTTTGTTATATCCATACATATAGGCTGAAAACACAACAGCAATATGATTTTTTACCATACTAGCATAATCAAGAAATGCATCTTGATATTCTTCGTCATTGATTCTTGACCCAGGAATAATACGGTCTATTTTCTCCCAAAAAACTATAGTGCCATTTTTATTATCCTTAAAATAATTATCTATTACTTCTTTTGCTGTATCAGATGCCTTTTTTAAAAGGATCCATGCATTTTGTTCATTAACAACATCCAAATCCCAACAACGTATATAAACCCCTTCATCAACTCTTTTAGAAGCAACAGTCAAACGTTTACACTGAGAAAAAGATGCTGTTTTTAAACCTAATCCAAATCGGCCCAAATCATCAGCTTCACGTTTATCTAAAGGATTTTTCCCTCCAGTTTTCATTGCTTCAAAAAGTTCTTCTTCATCCATCCCGTATCCATCATCAATGATGGATATCCAAGGCTCTCCATTATTCCAATCAAATGTAATCTCAATATTTTTTGCCTTTGCTGTAATACTATTGTCTATCAAGTCAGCAATAGCCGTTGAAATATCATACCCAAACGCTCGTAACGATTGCATCAATGCAGCTGCATTAGGATTTGCATATTCAAAATCATTAATATCCATATTTTCACCCTTACTATTCATCAAAAATTATTTCCGAAATCTCATTTAGCTGACACTTCAATTTAATACATATTTTTTCTAAGACATCTACCTGTACATTTTCTCCACGTTCAAGTTTAGAAATCGTCGAATAACTTAACCCCGTCATTTCTTTCAAATCTTTTCGTTTCAAATTACGATCAATCATCAGCTTGAATAATTTCTTATAAGAAATTGCCATTGTTTTTACCCCCTTTTGTAAACACAATGAAACTTAAATATATTATATCACGCAAATTCGAGATTTTTGTATTTTTCACGCGTTCTTCTTAATTTCTGACAATTTACTATTTATCCAACAGCCAACTTAAAACTACTAAACAAATCCCCCAACGTATAGCTCAAATTATCGGTTTTCTCTTCCTTCGCATAGCTGTACATCCTATTCAACTCAAAATCAGGATTCTTCTCCATCTTTACAAAAAGAAGTGCAGTATTATAAGCATCATCAAGACCATCATGAGCTCTACCATTCTGAATAATATCTGTAGCAATAAGAGCTTCCTCAAGACTTACATTTCTTTCCATACCAAGCTTCACATCTACCGGCTCCTGATAATCAATCCAGTTTTCCAATAAATAATTCATCTTCGAATTTACGATAGCCTTCTTAGCCATCTCATTCTCAAGCTGTTTCTGATCTGTGCGGCTCCAAGAAACACATCTAACTTCTCCTTCAGGAATCCACTCAATAAAACTCTTTATAGCATCCTCAAAATAAGGAGCATCCATTAAATCAGCTTTAGTAATACCTGTAAGCTTAGAAATAAAATAATCCAAATATCCAAGTTCAGGCTTAACATAGGTATTGAAAGTAGAAACTATCTCATAGTTCTCATCAACAAGAACAGCACCTATCTGTATGGTTTCATTTCTTAGTGGCTTTCCCTGGTCCCATGCAAACTTAGGTACCTGACACATCTCTAAATCAACTACTACATACTTCATATCTCTACCTCAACTTCCTTAAAACAAACCATCCTTAACACAATCCTTAAAATAAGGGCAATTCAAACAACACTGACTACAGGATCTCTTCTCAATACGCTTCTTTTTCTGTATCCAAAAAATAAGTCGTTTCATAAACATCATTAACCTCCTCTTAGCTCAAAGGATTTATCTATTTTATATTCTACTTATAAAGGTGGATATTAATCGGACAGTTCAAAGCCTTGATTTTGCTACATTTTTGCATCAACATAACAAAAAAGCATCCAATCCGAAGACTGAATGCTGCAATTTTGCATTATGAAATTAATATAATGATTTTAGTCTTTTAAATGAGTTCTTAAGTATAATCGCCTTGCCCAAAGCTATGCTAAAATATCCAGCTACAATAATAGTAATTACCTGCTTCAAAATTATCGCTGATAATCCAGCACCAACAGTTTGAATAAGTTGAAGAACCGCCAGAAATACAATTACTAGCACCGCTACAAAAGCTGGATATAAAATCAGTTTTGGAATCAAGACAAGCTTTGCTGCCAACTTATTAATCGGTCTTCTGTTTGATCTAACCGAATCAGCCCAGAGTGTCATTATCTCAAGCAGCTCTTGAAACTCACCTAAATGCTTTTTCTTAGGTAGGCATTTTCTTAAGATATCAAGCGATGCATTAGGTATAAGTTCTGGCTTTCTTGTGTACATTTCAATACACCCCTGGAGCACCATATGCTCATAGGCCCATGCTTCAGAATTCATATCAGCATCTACTACTTCTTTAAGTGTGTTCAAAAACACTCGCTGGTCATAAGTAACCTTACTTAGTAGAGCCTCAAGAGCTTCCAAATCTTCCTTGAACCAACCAAACTCATCAACTTCATTTTCTAAATAATCTTTGTTTAAATCCATCATGGGATGGATTGTATTACAGAAATCTGCAAATTACAAATGATTATTCTGTGAACGCCTGTAAACAGTTTTGAAGCTCTGTCTTATATTTCTCCACTACGGCATCCGGTCCTATAATTCTTACATCATTTCCTAAACTGAATATCCATCCAAAAAACTGTAAGCTAACAGCAACATCGACAGCTATCATGCTTCTTCCGTCTCCTGCAGGTCGAATACTTATATCTTTACCAAATCTATCTATAAAGATTCCTACCTTCTCATTAGGAAACTCAATATGTACACGCTTGATTTCGCCACCAAACATGGAAAAGTTCTCAAGGGCATATGTGGTCATATCAAAATTCTTGAAATGCTCCTCGCCCTCTCGCTTTTTATCAACCACGGAAAGTTTCATCATCTTATCTACACGATAATGTTTAACCTTTCCCGCATCAGAATCGTAAGCCACCAGATAGTAGTTTTCATCAGCCCAGGTAAGAGCCCATGGACTAACTATATACTTCTTACCTTCCTTCTTTGGTTCCAGTTTTTTATCCAGTGTCCAAGCGCAATAAAGGAATTCAATCTGCTTATTATTCATGAGTGCATTATGAATAGAGTCTACTGAATAATAGATACTTTCATTCATGGTCTTGATTCTGTCATTTACATAGACCTGCCTTTTCAGCTGCTTTGCCTGGTGTTCACTGACAAATGTATTCATCTTCTTGATCAGTTCATCAGATTTACTCTTAGAAATAAACTTTGAAGACTGAATAGCATCAATAAGCAACTTCACCTCAGCCAACTCAAAAGCACGACTACCAACATGATAAAAGGTTTCTCGTCCTTCCGTTTCCTTTATTACTTCTATGCCAAGATCATTCTCCATAACCTTAAAGTCATCATAGAGGCTTTTTCGCTCAGCAGTAATGTCGTATTTCTGTAATTCCTTTATAATCTGAGCAAGTGTAAGCCGATGCTCATCATCAGTCTTCTCTTGCATGATCTTACAAAGATAGCTCAGTTTTAATTTTTGATTAGACCCCTTAGCCATAAAAAATCCCCTCCAGCTATATTAGTTCTATGACTAGTATAGCATAGAGGGAAGTTTATTGGACAAACTTATTACAAATCAACGCCTTGTGCTCGCATTGTATACTCGGCAATATATCTCATCATAATTAGATTGAGTTCCTCATTCTCATCTTTACCTTGTTCTTTGCAAATATCTGAAAATGCCTCAATAGTATTTGGATGCAATGAATACGTTTTATTAATTCCAATATATTTTTTATTTGTTTTGATATCCTTGTTTTTTTCAACTCCTTCAATTTCATCGAGCAATGTAATTCCTATAGGAGAAGAAAATCTATCAGCAAAATCGTCTATGCTATAAATATAACCTTCTGCTTCACCGATTTCTCGCCATGTACTATACATTGTGTCAATACCGCCGACATTGCTTACACCTCTAGCGCCACAATGAGCCACACCATAAACCTTTATATCATTGTTGTATTTAAAAACACCTTGAAATGGCTTTCCCTGCTTAAGCAGCTTAACAAAATCATTAGCAATTTTTCCTGTAACTGCTTCATAAGTAATTTTACCTAAACAAATAATTATTTTAGGCTTTACTGAATCGACTAAATCCTTGAATATTTCTTCATCCATATTCATTAGAGTTTTAGTCATTCCTCCTGTTTCAGAACCAGTTCTGTACGCTAAACAGTAGTTAGTAAAAAGGATTCTCTTTCCTGGATTAGAACTATTTATATCGCATTTTAGAATGCTAAATAAATCTTTCAAATTTCTATCTGTCATACTTGTTGCTATATCTGCATATGTACAATCAGCATTGCCTGCTTGAATATCTCGTATTAATTTCATTATTTTAGGGTTACTGGCAGGATTTCCCCAGTCTTGTCCTACTAAAAGAATATCTATCCCTTTATTGATATCTTCAATTTGGTAGCCCTGCCAGTAAGACCACAAATTAATCTGATTACCGGCCTGCCATTCTTCACAATCCGCAAGGTTTATATCACCATATATACCCCTATTTTTAACTGCTAACTTAGCTTTATTTACTACCTCTTCGTAAGTCATTTTCAATCTCCCTCATTTAATTATAATTCACCAATAAATACTAAGATTCCATTATAATAACAATTATTATACAAAGACCTGTGCTATATCAACTCTATTTATCACAAATCTCCGCAAGTCTGTCTAACCATCGTATAAAAGCCCCTTCTTCAATAGCACTCTTAATTGAGCCCTCACAGGTTCTCTCGCCACATATAACTCCCATAAACATAGCCATTAATCCCTGAGCATCCATATTAGAAACATCTGCTTTGATAAGAACTGAATGCTTCCATTCTAGGTTTCTTTCTTCAAGAATTTCCCTGTAATTATCTAAATTATAGTCTGGATAATTATTTTTAAAATCCACTATGGCTTTTATCAGTTGATGCACTGTTGGTGAATATGAATAGTAAGGCATATGAATAGGATCACCAGGCTTACCAGAGTGTTCTTTATCAAAGATTAATTCTGCATATTTCTTTTCACTTTTCAGTAACTCTCCATAAGCTAATATTGCTCCGAATTTATCTTCATTGTCTTCTGAAGCAATACCAAAATGTAAAATCTCTTCTTCTAAAAATCCTGTTATTTCCTTCGAATTCACATTTTCGACTACTAGCCATCTTTTATATGTGTCTTCTCCATCATCATCTGTAATGTATTCATCATCCACCGTATCACCAACAAAAGTTTTCTTCTCTACAGTCTCCACAGAAACATAATCAAGTCCATAGGCGCGTTGAATCTTATCTATTAGAATAAATGGATGTGGATGCATAAACTTCCCATTTAAATAAGTTATGCATTCTCTTCTTGTTGAATCTTTTTTGCAGAGAATAAGGAACTTATAATTTCCTATGCCGTATTTCATGTCATAATATACATTTTCGATGCTGTAAACATCTGAGCCTACTGAACAAAATGATGCATCTATTTCATCACATACATCAGAAACAACATCAGATAAATAATCTCCCCTGTCTGAATTGATATTAAAATTCATTATTCCATGGGCAAAAAGCTTGTATATGATTTCCTTAAAAGCTAACTCATCAATATTGTCATCATCTATAAAAATGACCTCTACATCCTCTGCATTAGTTATGTATCTGATAAACGTATTCTGCTCATCTAGAATCATCAGTGGCGGATATCCGTCATTCTCTTCTAAATCCGGCTCATAACTTGGCCATATTTTTCTAGAATCTACTCCTGACAATATTGGCTTTTCCTTAGGAATATATAATCCCCAAAATTCTCCTTGAGGACGTTTAGCGTAGAAATCAATCATTTTCCTGTCTTGATGTACTCTCTTCTTACGAGCTGGTGAAGACCATTTTTCAACCTCTTTTTTAAGGTAATCTCTGTAATCATCTATTCCAGAAAATTCATCTAAATTGAATCCTGGCGAAGGCTCAGGCATCTCATGATTTTGATACATCATTTTCCATATATTTCTGTATGATTGGATAATAGAGTCCTCTTGAATCATTTGTAAAATATTTTTCATATTAATATCACTCTTCACATTCAAGGCTTTTAATTCTGCAGCATAAACTGGAAAACAATCTCCGTTGTTAATGGATATAAAATACCATTCTCCAGAGGAATCTTGATTTACATCTTCCACCATTGCCACTTCTTTAGTTGGAATGTATAAAACGCTTTGGCCCTCTTTAAACATTTACTTCATCCCCTTGTAATAGGTCCACCCCATCTACATATGCAAATTAACAAAACTCCATATTTTTCCAGATAGACTTTCTTTAGAGTCACCAGTCCATCCCCAGAATAGCTCTTCATGATAGTCATTATAAGTAAAAAGCACCATATGCTCGCAATCGTCATCTGTTGGTCCACATTCAGCAGCATTACGGACAAATTCATACAACTCTGAAAAGAAGCTTTTCATTTCTTCTTTGTCTACCTGGCACTTACAATTATTGAGCCACTTCTTGCTTCCATGAAGTGTTTTATGGTACTTAATCCCATCCAATGTAAGTTCAATATTCTCAGAGCGCATACATTTAAAATCTGGAAAACTGTATCCCTTCTCCGTCAATATAACCTTTTGTATTTCATTAATAGACTTCATCCCCTCATCCTCCTTCATCATAAAACATAAGCTTTCTGTTATAATTCTGCTTTTCCAAGTCTCACAAGCGCCTCTTGGGCTTTAATAGCATACTCATCAACAGGAGCATCCATACCTGCCACCAAAACTGCAAGCTTATAAAGCATAATAACATCATGCATCGCCTCTTCTGTATCTGCAGTTTCTTCCTGTATACAAGCAGTTCTGTAATAAGTCATCGCAGAAGGACATTTTGATTTGTTATTATGATCACACAGAAATATTGCTGACCAAAATAAATGCTTTGCTAACCCTACATCCAGTTCCACACCTCTACCTTCATAGAACATATCAGCTATTCTTTCCAAGCCATAAGGTTCTCCCTTAACTGCCGCTAGTGCATATAAAGATAAAGCAGCTTCAACGCTTTCTTCACATATACTCTCTTCTAAAAGAAAATCAGCCTTTCGTATCAGCCCAATTGCGTTGCCTTGGTTCGCAAGTTCCTCAATATATTTGGATCTAAGCTCTATCAATAATGGATTGTCCATATTGGGCATTGACGCAAAGTAGTTTACACATTTAACCATTGCATCAACATCGCCCTGATTAGCCTTCTCAATCAAATCCATATAATCTGCATCAGCATCATATAACCTCATAGGCACCTCCTAAAGATTCCTCTTTCTTAATTATAGAATAGCACCCCATAGGGCGGTTTATCGGACACCTAAAAAAGGCCCCACCTACGCGCATCTCAGCACATAGGCAGGGCCTCAACTTCATTTATTTACATTTCAAACTCTACATGAGTCCTACTAGCCACAAACGGAACCACAGCTTCCTTTGTCGCTGCATTGTAATCCTCATTAGACTTAAAATTCTTAAGAGCTTCCTCATTCTCAAAAGTAAGTTCTACAAACACATCAGCATTTGATGACTTTAAACAATCTGACTGAACCTTAATATTCTGCAGACCATTTACATTTCCATTCAAATCCTCAAGACGGATTTTCATATTATTTTTGATAGTCTCCAGATTAGGACCAAAGCATTTGTCCTGAAGACTCATTATAATTACTTGCTTAATCATCGCAACTCTCTCCCTAAAAACCTGACAGGGAGTATTGTAGCACTTCATTGATGATTATCCAAGAATCACTTGCATCACTCCGGCAATTATCGCTGCAGCCAAAGGAAATAGTATCAGGCTCATAACCCATTTTCGGATTCTTACCTTCCAGGTTATGTAAGGCATCAAATCTTCTGTACCAGGGATAAACCAAGCTTTTGTATGACAAACCCACCATTCATCGATAAAAAGTCGGTCAAACACATTCATAATCATATATATGCTTAAAAGCTGGATGAATCCATCCCAGAAGCCTGTCACTCCATTGTATAAGTACACTATCGCAGGAACTACTGTTATCAATGGAACTATCAGTGCTATCCCCGAGATTGTAGCAGCTTTTTTGATTCTCTCCTTTATAGTTAGCCCAAGCTCTACAACTCGCTCCTGCGCATCCTTCTCGTAGAAATTTACTAAGCCAACTGGGCCTTCCTTTGCTATTCCAACCACGCAGATAAGCAATAGCCAAAAACTCATCACCAAACCTTCCAATACAATTAGCATATGCACCTCCCCATACAATAACTTCTACTTCTTGCCAAAAAACCTTTCATAATAAGTCTTCACTGTTTCCTGCAGTTCAGGACTGAAATCTGCAAGATCATCAAAAGTTATTACCTTATCCTTTATAAGCCTTGCCATGTCTACTTCCATTTCTGACTTATCAAGTTCCATGATAACTCCGGGTTTTCTTTTATCACTTTTAATCTTCTTATCCAGCTTCCAAAATTTCTCTGATGCAAGTTCATCAGGCTTTGCCAGCAGCTTAACATAACTGTTCAATACACGCTCTATGTATTTCTCCTGCCAACCAGGAAGCTTTTCTCTAAATAGTTTCCAATCTTGTTTTCTAACATCCATTGCGTCTACCTACTCCAAATTCAAAAACTTCATCAGTTCCCTGGCTTCCTCGTAATCCTGGCTATAGAAGTTCACATGATTAATGTCTGTGCTTCTATTTGTAAATGCCGGATAAAGGAATCCTGCCTCAGGAGAATGTGGCACCTGCTCCTCATCCACTGGAGCAATCGCCATAATCAAATACTTGTAAACCTCTTCTGATTCATCCTGATAAGATTTATCGCTACCCTTGATTGGAACATCATAAGCTCCATAGTAAACATAAATTGCATATGGTCTTCCCTTAGGATATTTCTCAGCTATCAGCTCATACAAATTCAGCATCAGGGCATCATTCTTCAATTCGCAATCACGTATTGCATAAATCATCTGCCAGATAGATCCTGGCCCCATCCCTGGAATCTTATATTGAATCAATTCCTCATTTGGCTTTGCAAATGGTATCGCCTTTGCGATATCAAGGCATCTATTCTTTTCCGCTCCCTTCAAAGTCAAGAAGCTTGTATTAAAGGTGCCATCGATATAGCCTTCCTCATCTATATATGCACCCGCGATGCGCACAAGGTTGCTGCGCGCCGATGTCATCCTGCGGGTGAGTTCTAGCATGTCGTTTCTGTCTATGTTCATTGTTGTGTCCTTTATAATTAGTATACGGTTATTGTATATGTTTATGAAAATGATTTCAAAAAAAGAAAGCACCAATAAACCAATTGATGCTTTCTTAAACTCATGATTTAAGATTAATCAAAATCATATGGATTGCTATAACACATCCAATCTAGTGGCCATAAAACACCCTGCTTGTCCTCAAATTCTGCCTGGCGTTTTGCCTTTACAGTCGCTTCATGCTTTAATGCTTTCTTTGACTTTTGAGCATTATTCATTCTAGCTTGATAAGCCTTATTATTTGGATTGTACTGATTAGCATGATCATCCAACTGCTTTTGACTATGTGTTTTTGATGATACACCTCTTTTAGCCATGACTGCCTCCTTTCTCCTTGATTCCAATACGGTAATCACGCACTGAATAGCGGACTATACAGTCACCTTCTTAGCTGAATTCGATAAACATCGAATTATCCCTGCATTTAATTACCTCTCAAGGGCGGAGTATGATTTTTACTAAATATAAAAATCATCATTTCCATTTTAACAAAAAAAGAAAAGCTAATCTACATACAACCTTACTTTTAGTCTTCCTCCTCTGCTTGTGCCTTAAAATAATCGTATGCATCAAAAAAATGATTCTCTCCATAAATCAAGTCCATAAAATAGTGATAGCCAACATATTTCTCCAATGCAACTTCCATAATTTTATCTGCAAGCTCATTTCTGAGTTTATCCAGGAATTTTTTTTGAGAATCTACATCATCTGTGTATTCATACAAATGTTCCAGATGTTCTCCATGACAAAATTCTTTAATTGAAAAATCAATATTTCCATTCCTGTAAACTAAAATGGCAAAGCCCTGGCAGTGCGCCTGAAACTTAATATAATGATTATTGTTTTTAATTGTAATTACAAGTTTCGAAGGACATGCCTCATCTCCTAAAACCTTATAATACGAATCCATAAAAATATTATAAGCTTCTAAGACGAATTTCTTCTTCCTGGCAGTTTCCATTTTCTTTAGTTCTGCTTTTGTTATTTTCTTTTCTGACATTTCTACATCCTCCACTACACAGTAAACTCCACCTTCTCATTATTCTTAAAGCTATCCAGGATCTTGCCATAGAGCATTTCTCTAAACTCCTTGGTAATCGGATATGCGATATCCTTGAACTGAGCATTTCCATTTTCATCAGGTTCCTTCATCTTGTAGTTAGGCATAGAAACGAATAAGCCGCCCTTCTTGCTTTCTACAATTGAGATATTTCTCACTGCATACTTTTCATCAAAAGTCACAGTCGAAAGACCTTTAACATGGCCAGTTGGATTCTCTAATCTAGTTGTCTTAATTTCAATTTTCATGATTTTCATCTCCTTTACTTTTTCAAAAATCTTTTGAAAAGCAAAACCAGTTCAAGCAAGTACCTAGGGTCTGATTGGGTCCGTCAGGGTTCCTTGCAAGCAATGTTTTTGTCCGACAAAAACGAAAAAAGACCAGTTTTGTAATCTTTAGAATTACAAATTCTGGTCTAGCAACGAAGTCTTCGACTTC